>NZ_KB714684.1:195207-246549 GCF_000349605.1 Kocuria sp. UCD-OTCP | reverse complement strand
TTCGAAAAGCGGGTGCCCACCGGATCCGGGTCCGCGGGGGCGGCGCCGTGCGTCCCGGTGCTGTCTGCGGGGTCGTCCATCAGGTCAGGGGTCTCCATCTCCCGGCCGGTGAGCTCGAGATCGGTGTCGTCGTCCTCGTCGCCGGTCACGGCGAGCACGAGCATGTACATGGTGATGGCGAACGCGATGACGATCGCCGTCAGCACGAAGGCCTGCGGCAGGGCGTCCGCCGTGGTCGCCGGGTCCGGGGAGGAACCGAGGGGCTCACCGCGGCGGTCGATGCCGCCGGTGGACATGATCAGCAGGTTCACCCCGTGGCTGAGGAGGGCGAAGCCGATGATCAGGCGGACCATGCCACGTCGCAGCATCATGAACACGCCGCCTCCGATGAGCACGCCCACGGTCAGTGCGAGTGCCATCAGGAATCGTCTCCTCGGGGTCGGTCGGGGTGCTCGGCGGACGCCCCGGAAGGCCGTCCGGAACTCCGGTCGAGGACCCGGATGCTGCTGAGGTCCATGGGCGCCGTGCTGGGGTGGTGCGGCTCGTCCGTGGTGGGGGTCGGGCGGGGGGCGGGACCGTCCACCGCGGTGGAGCCCACCCGCCGCAGGGGCGGTGGTTCCTTCTCCTCCACGCCGAGACGGCTGACCGCGGCCAGGATCACGCCGACCACCGCCAGGTACACGCCGACGTCGAAGAACAACGCCGTGGTGATCGCGACCCCGAACACGTCGAAGTGCAGGGCGCGCAGGAACGAGCCCTCGGCCAGGCCCAGGAGGCCCACGACCACCGCCACGGCGACCCCGGCGCCGATGAGCTTCACGTAGGGCACGCCGAGCCGGCTGACCCGGTCGTCCTGCGCCGAGAGATAGACCAGGGAGATGCCCGCGGCACCGATGAGGGCCGCGATGAACCCGCCGCCGGGCTGGTAGTGCCCACGGAGCAGGAAGAAGAGGGACAGGACCACGATGACCGGCCCGAGCAGGCGCTCGGTGACCCGCAGGACCATGGTGTTGTCCCCGGCGTCGCTGATCGGCGACCCGGGCGGCTCCGTGATGGGGCTGTGCAGCTTGGGCAGCAGCCCCCGCGACTCCAGGGCCACGACGATCGCGATGCCGGCCACGCCCAGGACGGTCAGCTCACCGAGGGTGTCCAGGGCGCGGAAGTCCACGAGGATCGTGTTCACCACGTTCGACCCGCCGGTCTCCGTCTTGGCCTCCGCGAGGAAATACTGGCCCGCGTCCGAGAGCCCGCGCCGGCCGGTGAGCGCCCACGTGGCCACGGCGGCGGAGGTGCCCGCGAGGACCGCGACGACGGCCGCCGTGGTCGACCGCCGCTTCCCGGTCCGGTGGAAGGTGGAGGGCAGTCGGTTGAGCAGCAGGACGATCACCACCACGGTGAGGATCTCGACCAGCAGCTGGGTCAGCGCCACGTCCGCGGCGCCGAGCTCGTAGAACCACAGCGCGACCGCGAAGCCCACCACGCCGATGATCGTCACGAGGGCGATCCGGCTGCGCACGCCCAGGGCCAGGAGCACCCCGACCAGGACCACGCCGAGCAGGACCCAGTCCAGGGGGCGCGTCACGTCCCCGTGCAGCGGCGGGACGTCGACCGTGAACACGCCGACGACCGTCAGCGCCACCAGCACGACCACGGGCGGGACCAGGTGCCGGTAGGGGGCGTCGGCGCGGGTGAGGCCGCCGATCCACGCGCCCAGGGCAACGGAGCCGCCGCGCAGCGCCTCGACCGTGCCCACCCCGGTGATGGGCGACAGCTCCCGGTCCAGGAGCCGGTCCACGCTCCTCCGGGCGAGCACCAGGATCGTGCCCAGGGTGAAGACCGCCACGGACATGTACAGCTCGGGGGCGAGGCCGTGCCACAGCCCCAGGTGGGGCTCGGCGTCGGGCCCGGCCACGGCGGCGGCGGCGGCACCGAGCAGCGGCTCGGCCAGCACACCGGCCAGCCCCAGCACCAGACCGGCCACGGAGACCAGGGCCACGGGCGCCAGGAAGGCCGCGGAGGCCTCCTTCGGCGGGTCCTGGGCGGGGCGGCCGGGGAAGATCGTGATGATCATCCGGGCCGAGTAGGCGAAGGTGAAGGACGCGGCCAGGACCGCCACGGCGCCCACGAGCCACACCGCCGCGGTGGGCGCCGGGCTCTCCGCCATGGCCTTGAACATGGCTTCCTTGGAGACGAACCCGAACAGCGGGACGACCCCGGCCATGGAGACCGCCGCGAGCGTCATCACGACGGCCGTGACGGGCATCGTCCGCGCCAGCCCGGAGAGCTTGCGGATGTCCCGGCTGCCGGCCTGGTGGTCGACCACCCCCAGGGACATGAACAGCGCCGACTTGAACAGCGCGTGGGCCGCCACGTGCACCACGGCCCCCACCACCGCGTAGGAGGTGCCGATGCCGATGGTCGCCGTCAGGAAGCCCAGCTGGCTCACGGTGGAGTAGGCGAGCAGCTCCTTGAGGTCGTTGCGCTGCAGCGCGAACACCGCCCCCATCAGGGCGGTGAACAGACCCACGGAGATCAGCAGGACGTTCCACACCGGCACCTCGCTGAGGGCCGTGGAGAAGCGCAGCATGAGGTAGATGCCGGCCTTCACCATGGCCGCCGCGTGCAGGTAGGCGCTCACGGGGGTGATCGCGACCATGGCGTCGGGCAGCCAGGCGTGGAAGGGGAACTGCGCGGACTTGGTGAAGGCCGCGAGGGCGATCAGCACCGCGACGAACGCGGCGAACCCGGGGGACGTGGACCACACGTCGTCGACGAGGATGTCGCTGAGGCGCGTGGTGCCGGTGGCCACCCACATCGCGACCACCGCGGCGAGCAGGCACAGCCCGCCGGCCATGGTCACCAGGAAGGTCCGGATCGCCGGGTCCTTGGCGTGCGGGCCGGAGCGGGCGATGAGCAGGAAGGAGCACAGCGTGGTGAACTCCCACATCACGAACAGCAGGACCACGTCGTCGGCCAGGACCAGCCCGAGCATCGCCGCGGCGAAGAACGTCATGAGGGTGTAGAAGGCGCTGTGCGAGCCCTTGGCGAGGTAGCGGGCCGAGTAGCCGATGACCACCGCGCCGATGACCAGCACGATGAGGCCGAAGAACAGCCCGAGCCCGTCGAGCCGCAGGTGGAGGGTCACGCCCAGGGTCGGCATCCACGGGATCTGCTGGGAGACCGCGTCGGCGTCCCCCCGGCCGTTCCACACCGCGACCAGCGCACCGGCGAGCACGAGGAGGCCCGCGGCGAGCGGCCAGCCGGCGTCACGGCCCGCCCGGCGGCCCAGGACGGCCGCCGCAGGGCACAGCAGGGTGGTGAGAGCAAGAATGATCAGGAGGGACACGCCTGGCAACCGTCCGGTCGGTGGGATGGGAACGAGGTGGACTCGGCCGTCGACTGACCGGCCGCACCGGCCGGTGTCCCGGCCGGAGTGCTCAGGCGTCCCGGGGGCATCCGGAGAGCAGCGGCCCCCAGGAGTTCAGGTAGCCGTTCGTCCCGTTGGACACGCACCGGACCGCCGAGGACAGCACGCGGCCCGGCGGCACAGCGGGGCCGCGGCCGTGGACGTGGTTCCTGGGGCTGGTCATCGCCCCGAATTTACCATGACGGCCACCACAGCCCCCGGCGAGGTGCTGCGGTGCCCGTGACTCCTCCGCGCGCGGTCCGGCCGCCCTTCCGGCCGGTGACGGGGTCAGCGCCGCTCCCGCAGGGGACTCGAACCGGAGTGCGGGACGGTCGGGGTGGCGGCGGTCTCGGCGTCCGGCTCGACGGGCGCGCGGCGTGCCGGCTCCTCCGGCGGGAGCGCGTCCCCGAGGTCCTCGTCCCGGTCCTCGACGAGCTCGCCGTCGCCACCGCGGTCGCCGTCGCGGGGGGCGAGGGCCGGACGACGGCGCGGGGCGTCGTTGATCTCGGTGACGGACACGGCCATCGCGTTGAGCGCGAGACCGGCGAGCACGAACAGCCACGCCGCGACGGGGTACCACGCCAGACCGAGGACCACTCCGACCACGACGAGGGCGACGGAGGTCAGGTAGGCGGGGGTCAGGACGCGCTGGACGTTGAACTTCATGGTTTCCATTCCACCACGCGCGCGTGCGGATCGACCAACGGGCCCGGGCGTTTCCCCGCACCGGCCCGGGCACCCTGGTCCGGGAGCCTCCGTGCGTATACCGTCGGCGGCATGGACGACCTCGACCCCGAGCTGCTCGAGCTGGCGCGCTCCGCGCGCACCGTGACCGTGCTCTCCGGCGCCGGGATGTCGGCCGAGAGCGGGGTGCCCACCTTCCGGGACGCCGGCACCGGACTGTGGGCCCGCTGGTCCCCCGAGGAGCTGGCCACCCCCGAGGCGTGGGACGCCGACCCCGGGCTCGTCTGGTCCTGGTACCTCTGGCGGGCCCGCCAGGTGCGCCGGCTCCGCCCCAACGCCGGACACCGGGCGATCGCCCGGTGGGCGGACCGCGCCCGCGTCCACGTGGTCACCCAGAACGTCGACGACCTCCACGAGCGGGCGGGCTCCGCGGTCCTCGCGCACCTGCACGGCAGCCTGTTCGCGTTCCGCTGCTCGGACTGCGGCGCCCCGTTCCCGGAGCGTCTCCTCCCGGGCCTGGCAGCGGAGGCCCGTCCGGAGGCACCACCCGCTCCCCAGGAGCCCGACCACGAGGAGCCGGGCCGCGAGCGCCCCCCGGTGTGCCCCTCCTGCGGCGGAGCGGTGCGGCCCGCGGTCGTGTGGTTCGGGGAGCAGCTGCCCGAGGGCGCCGTGGAGCGCGCCGCCGCGGCCGTGGCCGAGGCGGAGCTCGTGCTCGTGGTGGGCACGTCCGGGCTCGTGCAGCCCGCCGCCTCCCTGCCGCTGATCGCGGCCGGCCGCGGGACGCCCGTGGTCGAGATCAACCCCGAGGACACCGCGCCCACCCCGCACGCCGACCGGACCGTCCGGGCCGGCGCCGCCGAGGCCCTGCCCCGCCTCCTGCCCCCGTGGGGCGACCGGCGACCGGCCGCCCGGCGGCCACGCGCCGACGGCTGAGCGCCCGCCGCCGGCTGCGGCTGCGGCCACCGTTCCCCGCCTTCCCGGGGCCTCCCGCTGCGGCTGGGCAGCGGAGGCCGATTGCTGAGAGCAGAAAGCACGCTGTCCTTCTTGTCAGCGCGCGGCGACAGCAGGAGACTGTTCGACGGACACCGGGCCCGGACGAGCTCCTCCCGGCCCTCCCTGTCAGCCCCTGGCTGTCTCCCCACGAAAGGCACGGTCCATGACGCAGTCCACGACGCAGTCCCCGACCCTCACCCTGCACGACGGCAGGACCATCCCCCAGCTCGGCTACGGCGTGTGGCAGGTCGACGCCGACATCGCCGAGGACGTGGTGGGCCAGGCCCTCGAGGCCGGCTACCGCCACATCGACACCGCCATGATCTACGGCAACGAGGAGGGCGTCGGCCGGGCGATCGCGAACAGCGGCATCCCGCGCGACGAGATCTTCGTGACCACCAAGCTGTGGAACGACGACCACGGCCACGACTCCGCGCTGAAGGCCATCGACGCCTCCCTGGAGCGTCTCGGCCTGGAGTACGTCGACCTGTACCTCATCCACTGGCCCACCCCGAAGCGCGGGAAGTACCTGGAGACCTGGAAGGCGTTCCAGGAGATCCGGGAGAGCGGCAAGGCCCGGTCCATCGGCGTCTCGAACTTCCCGCAGGAGGAGCTCCAGGAGATCATCGACGCGACGGGCGTGGTCCCCGTGGTGAACCAGGTGGAGCTGCACCCCTACTTCAACCAGTCCGCGCTGCGGGACTTCAACGCCTCGCACGGCATCCTGACCGAGGCCTGGTCCCCCCTGGGCCAGGGCGGCGACCTGCTGAAGGACCCGGTGATCGACTCGATCGCCCGCAAGCACGGCGCCACCCCGGGACAGGTCATCATCGCGTGGCACCTGGCGATCGGCAACGTGGTCTTCCCCAAGACCGTCACGCCGGAGCGGATCCGCGAGAACTACGCGGCCCTCGACGTCCGGCTCGACGACGAGGACGTCCGGGCGATCAGCGGCCTCGACAACGGCGGGCGGATCGGCTCCGACCCGAAGGACTTCAACTGAGTCCTGGCTCCTTCCCGGGCGACGCCCGGGACCGCGGTGGGTGCACCGCGGTCCCGGGCGTCGCCCGTCCCGCCGCCGGCACCGCCCACCGGGGGGTGAGCGCGACGGGGCCTCCGGCCGCGGGCGCGCACCGATTGGTGCTCGACCGCCCGGCAGGCCGATCATGGTGCGCATGACTTCCCACACCCCCCGCGCGGCGGACGGCGCCACCGGCGCCACCGACCCGCGCGACCACCACGACAACCGCCCCGGCGCGGAGCTCCCCCGCCCCGGTGCCCGGTCCTTCTTCGGCCAGCCGCGCATGCTGGCGAACCTGTTCAGCGTCGAGCTGTGGGAGCGCTTCTCCTTCTACGGCATGCAGGGCATCGTCCTGCTGTACATGTACTTCGCCACCACCGAGGGCGGGCTCGGCATCGACCGCGCCACGGCCGCGGGCATCGTGGGCGCCTACGGCGGCGCCGTCTACCTGTTCGCCATCCTGGGCGGGTGGGTCGCCGACCGGCTCCTCGGCTCCGAGCGGACGATGTTCCTCAGCGGCGTCCTCATCATGGCCGGCCACGTCTCGCTGGCGCTGATCCCCGCCGTCGCGGGCCTCACGATCGGTCTCGTCCTCATCGCGATCGGGTCCGGGGGGCTCAAGGCCACGATCACCAATCTCGTGGGTGCCCTCTACGACCGCCAGGACCCGCGCCGCGACGCCGGCTTCTCGATCTTCTACATGGGCGTGAACCTCGGCGGACTCCTCGGGCCGCTCCTGACCGGCTTCGCGCAGAAGACCTGGGGCTTCCACCTCGGCTTCGGGCTGGCCGCGGTGGGCATGGCCTTCGGCCTGGCCCAGTACGCCCTCGGGCGCAGGAAGCTTCCCGCAGAGGTCCACCACGTGCCCAACCCCCTGCCGCGCGAGCAGTACGGGAAGTGGGCGGGGATCGCCGCGGCGGCGATCGCCGTCGTCGTGGCCGCCGCCCTCACGGGGGTGCTCAACGCGGCCAACCTCGCCGACGTCGTGGTGGGGGTGATCGTGGTGGCGGCCGTGGCGCTGTTCGTCCTCCTGCTCACCAGCAAGAAGGTCGACGACGACGAGCGCTCCCGCGTGCGGGCGTTCATCCCGCTGTTCATCGGCTCGGCCGCGTTCTGGGCGCTGTTCCAGCAGCAGTTCACGGTCATCACGATCTACTCGGACACCCGGCTGGACCGCGCGCTCGGCGACTGGACCATGCCGATCTCCTGGGTCCAGTCCTTCAACCCCTTCTTCATCATCCTGCTCGCGCCGGTGTTCGCGGTGCTGTGGACGAAGCTGGGCGACCGCCAGCCCGGCACGCCCACCAAGTTCGGCCTCGGCATCGTGCTGATGGGATCGGCGTTCCTGATCTTCCTGCCCATGGTCGGGGTGTCCTCGGTGCCGGTCCTGTGGGCCGCGCTGATCCTGCTGGTCGCCACCCTGGGCGAGCTGATGGTCTCCCCGGTGGGCCTGTCCCTGTCCACCCGGCTGGCCCCGCGGGCCTATCCCGTGCTGATGGTCGCCCTCTTCTACCTGTCGGTGGCCCTGGGCACGGCCCTGTCCGGCGCGCTGGCCGGCTACTACAGCGAGCAGACCGAGGCCGCCTACTTCGGGATCCTGGGCGCCGTGACCATCGTCGTCGGCGCCGCCCTGCTCGTGCTGTCCCCCTGGATCCGGCGGATGATGCGCGGGGTGCGCTGACGGCCGTGCCGGGCACCCGCCGTCAGGGACCGGTCGGTGCGCGGAGGATGCCGCGCACCACCTCGGCGGCGGGGACCTCCTGTGCGGCCGCGAACTGCGGACCGGCCCACAGGGCGATGGCCTCGGGGTCCCCGGCCTGCGCCGCGGCCGCCCGGATGGGCTTGGTCATCTGGTTGACCTGTGGATATGCCGCTGGGGCCATATTCGTGAAGCGGTCGAGGAAACCGTTGCGCACCCCGCGCGCCAGCCGTCCCGAGAACGCGCGGGTCACGGCGGTCTCCGTGTAGCGGCCCGAGCCGAGGGCCTCCCGGTACGCGGCGGACGTCCCGGCCTCGTGTGTGCGCAGCAGCAGCGTGCCGACCTGCACGGCGTCCGCCCCGGCGGTCAGGGCCGCGTCCGCGTCCGCCGCGGAGGCGATGCCGCCCGCGGCCACGAGCGGGACGTCCACGGCGGCGCGGACCGCGGCGACGAGCTCCACCAGGGGCTCCTCGCCCGGGACGTCCTCCGCGCGGTGGGTGCCCCGGTGCCCGCCGGCCGCCGGGCCCTGGACCGTCAGCAGGTGGGCACCGGCCCGCACGGCGGCCTGGGCCTCCGGGACCGAGGTCACCGTGACGGACGTCGTGGTGCCCACCGCCGCGAGCCGCGCCAGCACGGAGACCGCGGGGAGCCCGAAGGTGAACGAGACGACCGGGACCCGCAGCGCCTCGACGAGCTCGAGCTTGGCGGCCCACCCGTCGTCGTCGGCGGGGTCCGTGTCCGGCAGCTCCACCCCGTACCGGCGGGCCGTGTCTTCCAGCGCCTCCCGGTAGGCCGCGACCGACCGGTGCACGGCGGGGTCGACCGCCGTCCCGGGGGCCGCGGTGTTCGCCGCCTGCGGGACGAACAGGTTCACCCCGAACGGGCCGTCCGTGCGCGCCCGGACCTCCTCGACGTCCGCGCGGACGCCCGCCGCGGGACGGTTGCCGGCGGCCAGGAAGCCCAGGCCGCCGGCGGCCGTGACCGCCGCGGCCAGCGCCGGGGTCGAGGGCCCGCCGGCCATCGGGGCGCCCAGGAAGGGGAGGCGGAGTTCGGTCAGCCGGAAGCGGGGCGCTGTGCTCGTCATGGTCCCAGGCTAGGAACACGGCGGCTCGTCGTCACCACCTGGGCCGGGCGCGGGGCGTGGCATAGGCTGTGGCCACAGTCACCGCACGCCGGGGCCCGCCAGCCCGTCACCACCGATTCGAGGCATCCGATGGCCCAGTCAGCCGAATCCGGGACCCGGTCCCGCCCCCAGCCGGAGCTCAAGCGCGTCATGGGCCCCGGCCTGCTCCTGCTGTTCATCGTGGGCGACATCCTCGGCACCGGGGTGTACGCCCTCACCGGGAACATCGCCGGAGAGATCGGCGGCGCCGCGTGGGCCCCGATCCTCGTGGCGTTCCTCGTGGCGACCATCACGGCCTTCTCCTACCTCGAGCTCGTGACCAAGTACCCCGGCGCCTCGGGCGCAGCGCTGTACACGCACAAGGCCTTCGGCATCCACTTCATCACCTTCCTCGTGACGTTCGCGGTGCTCAGCTCGGGCCTGACCTCCGCCTCGACGGCGGCCTCGGCCGTGGCCTCGAACTTCGCCCGCGGCTTCGGGCTGGAGGTGGACACCACGACCATCACCGTGATCGCCGTGATCTTCATCGCGATCCTCGCCGCCATCAACATCCGCGGCGTCACCGAGGGCCTCGCGTTCAACGTGGTGCTGACGTCGATCGAGCTCACCGGCCTGCTCATCGTCATCCTCGTGGGGTTCTGGGCGGCGTTCCAGGGCCAGGCCGACTTCAGCCAGACGATGGTGTTCGAGACCTCGGAGGACAAGGGCATCTTCCTGGCCCTCACCGCGGTGACCTCGCTCGCGTTCTTCTCCTTCGTGGGCTTCGAGGACTCCGTCAACATGGTCGAGGAGACCAAGAACCCCAGCCGCGACTTCCCGCGCGTGATGCTCTTCGGCCTCGGCCTGACGGGCGTGGTCTACATCCTGGTCTCGATCTTCACCGTGGCGGTCGTCCCCATCGGCGTGCTCGGGGAGTCGACCACGCCGCTGCTGGACATGGTGCGGATCGGCGCCCCCAACATCCCCATCGACACGATCTACCCGTTCCTGACGATCTTCGCCGTGGCCAACACCGCGCTGATCAACATGCTCATGGCCTCCCGGCTGCTCTACGGCATGGCCCGCCAGGGCGTGCTGCCGGACTTCCTGGGCCACGTCCTGCAGGGCCGGCGCACCCCCTGGTCGGCCATCGTGTTCACGAGCCTTCTCGCCATGGCGCTGATCGTCGTCATCAACAACATCCTCGGCAGCGGCACGGCGAGCGCCCTCGGCGGCACCACGGCCCTTCTCCTCCTGGGCGTGTTCACCATCGTCAACGTCGCGGCGATCATCCTGCGCAAGGACCACAGCCCCACCCACGACTACTTCCACGCCCCCCGGGTCCTGCCCTACCTGGGCGCGATCACCTGCGCCTACCTCGTGGGGCCCTGGGCACAGGACCTCGTCGAGTACCAGATCGCCGTGGTCCTGCTGCTGATCGGGCTGGGCCTGTGGATCGTCAACTTCGTCTACGACCGCCTGTTCCTCGGCCGCAAGGTGCGGTTCGAGCACCCGGAGGCCCTCGCCCGCATGGAGGACGAGCCCGCGGACCAGGACCCCCACCGCGGTCCCTGACCCGTTCCGCCCCACCGTGCCGCTACCCCAGGAGAACCCGTGACCGTCGTCGTCGGATACATGCCCACCGCCCCCGGACACGCGGCGCTGGACGCCGCCATCCTCGAGGCAGAGCGCCGCGGCACCGACCTGGTGGTGGTGCAGCCGCGGCCGAGGCGCCACCAGCCGCCGGAGATCGAGGCAGACATCGACGTGGAGCGGGAGAGGCTCGCCCGTGCCGGAGTGCGCTACGAGCTGCGGGAGCCCGACCACGACAGCGACCCCGCCGACGTCATCCTCGACACCGCCCGCGAGCACGGGGCCGAGCTCATCGTGCTGGGCATCCGGCGCCGCTCCCCCGTGGGCAAGATCATCATGGCGAGCACCGCCCAGCGCGTCCTGCTCGAGAGCCCCTGCCCGGTGCTGTGCGTCAAGGCCGTCTACGACTGAGCCCGGGATTTTATTTCTGTTTTCGAAATATTAGTCTGATCCCAGACCCCGGCGCCTCCGGTTCCGCGGTGGGGTCCGTCGGTCGCCGCGGCTCCGACCTGCTCCTGCCGCTCGTGAAAGGCACGCCATGACCACCCCGGCCCCCACCGCGTCCCGTCCTGCCCCGTGGGCCGAGGCCCCAGGGTCCCCCGCACCCCCGCGGCGCTCCCGCTGGACCACGCTGCTGCGGATCCTGCTGCCGGCGCTGCTGATCGTCGGGTGGCTCGCGGTGGCCGGCGTGGGCGGGCCGTACTTCGGGAAGATCTCCGAGGTCTCGACCAACGACCAGTCCAGCTTCCTGCCCGAGTCCACCGAGTCCACGCAGGTCACCCGGCTGCTGGGCGAGTTCCGGGACTCGGAGGCGATCCCCGCGATCGTCCTCCTCGCCCGGGAGGGCGGGCTGACCGCCGCCGACCGGGCGTGGGCGGAGGACGCCGCCGCGGCGGTGCAGGAGAGCGGCCTTGCCGAGGGGCAGACCTCGCCGCTGATCCCGTCCGAGGACGGAGAGGCCTTCCAGCTCGTCGTCCCCCTGCCCGACGGCGAGGTCGTCGACGACGTCGAGGCGCTCGCGGAACGGTTCGAGACGGACCGGCCGGAGGGCCTGCAGAGCTACGTGACGGGCCCCGCCGGGTTCACGGCCGATCTCGTGGCCGGTTTCGAGGGCATCGACGGGATCCTGCTGGGCGTGGCGCTGGCCGTGGTGTTCGTGATCCTCCTCGTGGTCTACCGCTCCCCCGTGCTGCCCGTCCTGGTGCTGCTGACCTCGGTCTTCGCCCTCAGCGCCGCCATCCTGGTCGTGTACTGGCTGGCGGCCAACGAGCTCGTGACCATCAGCGGCCAGGTGCAGGGCATCCTGTTCATCCTCGTGGTCGGCGCCGCCACCGACTACTCGCTGCTCTACACGGCCCGGTACCGGGACGCCCTCCTGCACCACCGGGGACGGGCGGACGCGACCCGGGCGGCTCTCAAGGGCTCGGTCGAGCCGATCGTCGCCTCCGGCGCCACCGTCATCGCGGGCCTGCTGTGCCTGTTGCTCTCGGACCTCGCCTCGAACAAGGCGCTGGGCCCGGTGGCCTCCGTCGGCATCGTGATGTCCGTCCTGGCGGCCCTGACCTTCCTGCCCGCGGTCCTCTACGCCACGGGACGGGGGGCCTTCTGGCCGTTCCGGCCCCGCTACGACGCCTCGGGCGCGGAGCGCGTGCGCGTGGTCGAGCACGGGGCCGGCACCCGCCCGACCGTCGAGGGGCGAGGCGTGTGGGCCTCGGTGGCCCGGTTCGTGGCCCGCGCCCCGCGGGCGATCTGGGTGGTGACCACTGTGGTGCTCCTCGCCCTCGCCGGGTTCAGCACCCAGTTCGAGGCCTCGGGCGTGGAGCAGAGCGAACTCGTGCTCGGCGAGTCCCAGGCGCGGGACGGCCAGGAGGCCCTGGCCCAGCACTTCCCCGGCGGCTCCGGCAGCCCCGCGGTCCTGCTGGTCCCGACCGGTTCCCTGGACGCCGCGGTCGAGGCGGTCGAGGGCACGGAGGGCGTGGCCGGCGTCGTCGCCGTCGCCAACGACTCCCCGTCCGGCACCCTGCCCCTCGGGGAGGACGCCCCGCCCCCGGCCGGGCCCTTCGCCGGGGCCGAGCCGACGGAGGCCGAGGGCCTCTATCAGCTCCAGGCCACGCTGTCCGACGCCGCCGACTCCCCCGAGGCGGAGCAGACCGTCCGGGAGCTGCGCGAGAACCTGCGCGCGGCGGACGCGGAGATCCTCGTGGGCGGCACCACAGCGACGAACATCGACACCAACGAGACCTCGATCGCCGACCGCACGCTGATCATCCCGGTGATCCTCGTGGTCATCACCCTGATCCTCATGCTGCTGCTGCGCTCCGTCCTGGCCCCGGTGCTGCTGATCCTCACCACCGTGGTCTCGTTCTTCACGGCCCTGGGCGTCTCCGCCCTCGTGTTCAACAACGTCCTGGACCTGCCCGGTGCGGACCCCTCGGTCCCGCTCTTCGGCTTCGTCTTCCTCGTGGCGCTGGGCATCGACTACAACATCTTCCTGATGTCCCGGGTGCGGGAGGAGTCGCTGGTGCACGGCACCCGGGCTGGCATCCTCCGGGGTCTCACCCTCACCGGCGGGGTGATCACCTCGGCCGGCATCGTGCTCGCGGCCACGTTCGCGGCGCTGGCCGTCATCCCGATCATGTTCCTGGTGCAGCTGGCGTTCATCGTGGCGTTCGGCGTGCTCCTGGACGCGCTGATCGTCCGGTCGCTGCTGGTGCCGGCCCTGACCTACGACATCGGCCGGGCCATCTGGTGGCCCTTCCACCGGCGGATCGAGCCCTGAGACCCGGCGGGGCGCCCGGTGCCACGGCCGCGGGCGGCGTGTCAGGCGGCGTGGTGGTCCGTCCGCCGGGCCACGACCGGCACCCGTGCCGTGTCCGGACGAGCGTCCTCGGCGGGGCTCTCCTCGGCGGCGGGCCTCTGCTCGACGTCGTGCCACGCCGCGTCCTCCTGCTGCCAGCCGAAGCCGTAGGCGAGCGCGGGCACCAGGTGGTTGGCGAGACCGCACCCCACGGCCAGGCCCGCCCAGGCGACAGGGAACGAGGCGAGGACGTCGAGGGGGTAGTGCACGCCCAGGTAGAGCCGGGACAGCCCGACGAGCACGGCCGTGCCCAGGCCCGCGACGAGGACGGCGGAGGCGGACCTCGACCGGCGCATCGCGAGGCAGAACGCCGCCGCGATGGCCAGCGCGGCACCCGCGTGCCCGGAGGGGAAGGACGTGATGCCGTCCACGAGGACGAGGGGTTCCGGGAACGCCGTGCTGTCCGGCCGGGGGCGGCCGACGGCGACCTTCACCATCCCGACCGCGGCCCAGCCGAAGAGCGCCGTGACGGCGAAGCCGGCGGCGTCCCAGGGCCGCCGGCGCGCCAGGGCGAGCCAGGCGGTGAGGGCGGCGATGATCGCGAACGCCCCCGGGGTGGAGAACGCGTGGTGCAGGACGAGCGCCAGCGCGTCCAGGACGCCGAGGCGCGCCGCGTCGAGCCGGTGCAGGACCTCGATCTCCTGTGCCGCGACTCCCGGGGAGTACACCAGCAGCCGCCCCACGGTCGCCGTGACGAGCACGACGATGAAGGGGACGACCACCCACTGGTGCAGCTGGGGGAGGGACCAGGTGGAGCGGGCCGGCCGGGGGGAAGAGTGCTGCGCCGGAATTGCCATGCCCACCACCATGACACACGCCACGTTCCGGGAGTCCCCGAACGCCCGGCCCGCAAGAGAGTTCGGGAACAATTCCCCGAATCGGTACAGAGAATGACAAATCATGAAGCTTGACCGCAGGAACGGCGCCGGCAGGGCTGCTGTGTGACGCTCCGCGTCCTCGGTGTGACGTCAGCAGCGCCATCGGTCGGAAAAGGTTGATGTTCGAGCAAAGACACGGAGTTTCACGTGGAACAGCGGACATTTGCGGAAAAATCAATTGTTATCGGATGTTCTCCATGACGGACACCGCCACGGCGGTCCTCCGCCACCCTCTCGGCAGGCTCTTGCCACTTTCAGCCCCTGTCCCCTCATCAGGGGACAGCTCTTGACGTGGAACGGTCCGGCTAGACTGGGCCGCCACTCCCACCCCGCCGCCCGACCCGCGAGGAGCCCCCGTGTTCAAGAAGGACAAGTCCCGCAGCCGCCGCCCGGCCGCCTCCCACGCCGAGGCCGTCCAGCACGTGGCGGAGGGCGGGGTCGCCATCTACTGGCGGCCCGGGTGCCCGTTCTGCGGCATGCTCGAGCGCGGACTCGGACCGGACGCCGAGCGCGCCATGTGGACCAACATCTGGGAGGACCGGGACGCCCTGGCCTTCGTGGAGTCCCTCAACGATGGCAACGCCACGGTGCCCACGGTGGTGACCCGCGACGAGCACTTCGTCGCGGCCTCCCCCGCCCAGGTCGCCGCCGCCAGAGGGCTGATCGCCGAGGCCGGCAAGGTCCTCTGAGAACAGGCGGGCGGAGCCGCCGGCCCGCCCACCCCTGTCTTCGACCTGTGAACGCTGATTAGGATGACAGTCCTGTTCACGTTCACCGGTGAAAGAGGACGATGATGTCCGAGCCCGCGGGGTCCCCCGTTCCACCCGGTTCGCAGACGTCCCTGCGCAACGCCAACCAGCGCCGGGTGCTCGACGCGGTGCGCCGTGACGGGCACCTGACCCAGGCGCAGATCTCCCGTCGCACCGCACTGGCGCCCTCGACGGTGTCCAGCATCGTCCACCAGCTGATCGGCGCCGGCCTGCTCGTCATGGAGACGGACGGCGCCGGCCGCCGGGGTCAGCGCATCGGCTTCCGGGGCTCCGCCGGCCACGTGGTCGGCATCGACGTGGGACACCGCCACGTCACGGTGGCCGTCGCGGACCTGAACCAGAGGATCCTCGCCCAGCGGCGTCACGAGCTGCCCGCCGAGCACCGCTTCGCCGAGGACCTCGAGCTGGTCGACCGGACCCTCGACGCCCTCCTCCGGGAGCACGGCACGGCACGGTCCGGGCTGCTCGCCGCGGGCCTCACCCTCCCGGCCCCTGTGGACCTCGAGGGCCGGCTGGTCAGTGCGAGCGCGATCCTCCCGGCGTGGAGCGGGATCGACGTGCGCGAGGAGGCCGGCCGCCGGCTCGGACTGCCCGTCGTCGTCGAGAACGACGCCAACGCGGGTGCCCTGGGCGAGCACGCCTGGGGCGCCGGGCGCGGAGCGCAGCACATGGCCTACCTCAAGATCGGCCACGGCGTGGGCGCCGGTCTGATCCTCAACGGGTCCCTCTTCCGCGGCGCCACCGGGTCCGCCGGGGAGCTCGGCCACACGACCGTGGACGAGCACGGCCGGGTGTGCCGGTGCGGAAACCGCGGGTGCCTCGAGACCTACGTGTCCTCCGGGGACGTCACCGGCCTGCTGAGCGCCACGCACGGGACCGACTTGACCGTCCCCGAACTCGTGGCGGCGGCGCTCGCCGGCGACGTCGGCTGCGGGCGGGTCATCGGCGACACCGGCCGCCTGCTCGGCACGGCGGTGGCCAACCTGTGCAACACCATCAACCCGGAGCTCGTGGTCGTCGGCGGCGAGATCGCCCGGGCCGGCGAGCTGCTGCTCGGCCCGCTGCGCGAGGTCGTCTCCCGCCAGGGCGTCCGCGGCAGCGTCCGGGGCCTGCGGATCGAGACCGCCCTGCTGGGGATCGAGGCGCACGTGGCGGGCGCGGTGATCCTCGCCCTGCAGCACGCGGAGCTGCCCGTCGGGGCCCTTCCGGCAGGATGACGCGCCGGACGACACCTGTCTTCGACTAATGGACATTCAGCGCACTGAGTTTTAGTGTGGACCGCGTCACACGAACCCCACGGCGTCGGCGGGTGCGTCCGCCCCGGGGTGCGGCGGACGGCACGTCCCGAGCCCACGCCGCTTCCTCCACCAGCAGCCGATCTCCACCAGCAAGGGAGCTGTCCGATGAGCCAAGACGCCACGACCCCCAGGGTCGCGGAGCACCCGAACACCTCGGCGGTCCTCCGGATCACCATCGTCGCCGCCTTCGGCGGCTTCCTCTTCGGCTACGACTCCGCGGTCATCAACGGCGCGGTCTCGGCCATCCAGGAGGAGTTCGGGGTCGCTCCCGGACCGCTCGGCTTCGCCGTGGCCTCGGCCCTGCTCGGCGCCGCCGCAGGTGCGTTCTTCGGCGGCCGGGTCGCCGACGCCCTGGGCCGCGTCCCGGTGATGAAGATCGCCGCGGTCCTCTTCCTCGTCAGCGCGATCGGCTGCGGTGTGGTGGACAGCTTCGGCTGGCTGATCTTCTGGCGCGTCGTCGGAGGCATCGGCGTGGGTGTCGCCTCCGTCATCGCTCCCGCCTACATCGCCGAGGTCGCCCCGGCTTCCATCCGCGGCCGGCTCGGCTCGCTGCAGCAGATGGGCATCGTGCTCGGCATCTTCATCTCGCTGGCGGTGGACGCCTGGCTCGCCGCCATGGCCGGCGGCTCCACCCAGGAGCTGTGGCTCGGCCTGGAGGCCTGGCGGTGGATGTTCATGGCCGAGGCCATCCCGGCCATCGCCTATCTGATCGGCGCGTTCACGATCCCCGAGTCCCCCCGCTACCTGGTGGAGGACGGTCGCTCCGACGAGGCCGAGGCCGTGCTGGCCAACCTGCAGGGCTCCGCGTCGGCGGCCGAGCGGGTGCGCCTCATCAAGGAGACCCTCCGGATCGAGCACAAGCCCCGGCTGTCCGATCTGAAGGGACGGACGGCCGGTCTCAAGCCGATCGTGTGGGTGGGCATCGGCTTGGCCGCGCTGCAGCAGTTCGTGGGCATCAACGTGATCTTCTACTACTCGAACGTGCTCTGGCAGTCCGTGGGGTTCACCGAGGCCGACTCGTTCACCATCACGGTGATCACGTCCGTGGTCAACGTCGCCGTGACCATCGTGGCGATCGCGCTCGTCGAGAAGGTCGGCCGGCGCCGGCTCCTGCTCATCGGCTCGGCGGGCATGACCCTGTCCCTCGCCACCCTCGCCGTCCTGTTCGCCACGGCCGACGTGGTCGACGGCGCACCGGTGCTCGGCCCCACCGCCGGTCCCCTCGCCCTCGTGGCCGCCAACCTGTTCGTGGTCTTCTTCGGCGTCTCGTGGGGTCCCATGATGTGGGTCCTGCTGGGCGAGATGTTCCCGAACCGGATCCGCGGCGCCGCCCTGGCCGTGGCCGGATTCGTGCAGTGGATCGCCAACTGGCTGGTCACCGTGACCTTCCCGGCCCTGGCGGCCTTCTCCCTGGGCGTCGCGTACGGGCTCTACGCGTTCTTCGGGCTCGTCTCCCTGATCTTCACGATCAAGATGGTCCGCGAGACCACCGGCATCGAGCTCGAGGACATGCAGGACTGAGCACCGCGCAGGATCCACGACGGCGGCGGTGATCGTCCCCTCCGGGGGAGACCACCGCCGCCGTCGTCGTCGTGCCCGGGCCCGGGAGCGCACAGGGCACCGCGGGCGCTGTGCGTCCTTCTTTACTCCTCCGTGACCGCCAGGACACGGATCGCCGCCCGTATCGGGTATTTTCGGATGAACTGCGCCAGGCCCGGACCCCCGAGCCGGTTCCGGCCTGCCCAGCCCCACCGCTCCATTTTCAACGGCGAAAAGGACCCACGTTGACCCAGACCACTGCGGACCCCGCATCCCCCGCACAGACCACTGCCCGCAAGTCGGCGGGCCACGTCATCGTGGACACGCTCGTGGCGCACGGCGTGCAGCGCACCTACGTGGTGCCCGGCGAGTCCTACCTGGACGTGCTCGACGGTCTGCACCACTCGTCGATCGAGACGGTCGTCTGCCGCCACGAGGGCGGTGCGGCCTACATGGCCGAGGCCGACGGCAAGATGGGCCCCGTCCCGGGCGTGGCCATGGTGACCCGCGGCCCCGGCGCGGCCAACGCCCACGTGGGCCTGCACACCTCGTGGCAGGACTCCACCCCGATGGTGCTGTTCGTGGGCCTGATCCCGTTCGAGCACCGCGACAAGGAGGCGTTCCAGGAGTTCGACCCGCACGCGTGGTTCGACTCCGGGGCCAAGCGCGTGATGGTCCTCGACCACGCCGAGCGGGCCTCCGAGATCGTGGCCGAGGCGATGTTCGCCGCCAACTCCGGCCGCCCCGGCCCCGTGGTCGTGGGTCTGCCCGAGGACATCATCCGGGCCGAGATCGACGCGACCCTGCACCCGCCGATCCCCGTGGCCCACGGCGGGATGACGGTCAACGACTGGAAGGCGCTGCGCGACGCGCTCTCGACCGCGGAGAAGCCCCTGTTCGTGACCGGCGGCAACGACTGGACCGTCGAGGGTGCGGCCGGCCTCACGGACTGGCTCGAGGAGCACCACCTCCCGGCCGCGGCCGAGTGGCGCACCGAGGGCACCGTCCCGTTCGACTCGGACTCCTACGTGGGCCCGATCGGCTACGGCCGCCCGAAGGCGACCTTCGAGATGCTCGAGGAGACCGACCTGCTGGTCTTCGTGGGCACCGTCCCCGGCGACGTCATCACCAACGGGTTCCTGGTCCGCCAGGACTGGGAGAAGAAGAACTTCCTGGTCACCATCGACCCGTCCCTGCGCGGGCGCTCCGGGCCGGTGTCCTACCAGATCGTGGCCAAGCCCGACGTGTTCGTGCGCGACCTCGTGCGCATCGACCTGCCGGCCAAGCCGGCGTGGAAGGAGTGGACCGCCCGGCTGCGGGCGAAGCAGGTCGAGTTCTCCACCCCCGTGTCCACGGAGCCGTCCGGGGGCCGGGCCCGGATGGACACCATGATGGCCCACCTCGTGGCGGGTCTGCCCGACGACGCCATGTGCACCTTCGGCGCCGGGGAGCACACCAACTGGGCGCACCGCTACTTCCCCGCCAAGGGGTACGCGGCGATGATCTCCGCCCGCAACGGCTCCATGGGCTACTCGGTGCCCTCCGCCGTCGCGGCCTCTTTGCGCTACCCCGGCCGGCGGGTGGTGACCATCGCCGGTGACGGCGAGTTCCTGATGAACGGCCAGGAGCTGGCCACCGCCGCCCAGTACGGGGCCACGCCGCTGGTCATCGTGATGGACAACCAGGAGTACGGCACGATCCGCACCCACCAGGAGCGGGACTACCCGGACCGCGTCTCGGGCACCCAGCTCAAGAACCCCGACTTCGCCCTGATGGCCCAGGCCTTCGGCGGGTTCGGGGTGCGCGTGGAGACCGACGCCGAGATCCCCGGCGCGCTCGAGGCCGCCCTGAGGGCGATCGACGAGGAAGGGCAGTTCGCCCTGATCCACCTGATCGTGGAGCAGCGCGTCAAGGCCTACTGACCCGCGGGCCGTCCACCGCTCGTGCGGTGAGCGGAGCGGTGCCGCGTCCGGTCGGGACGCGGCACCGCCCCCGGTCCGCACGTCCCCGTCCCTGCGCCCTGTGGGGTGCAACGGCGGCGCTCAGCCGGCCAGCGGGTGCGCCAGCTCGTCCTCGCGCATCCGCCCGGCCCACAGGGCCACCAGCCCCAGCGCCGGGGTCAGCAGGGCCACGGTCCAGAAGATCACCGGCAGGGGCACCACCTGGGCCACGGGTCCCGCGACCGCCATCGACACCGGCATGAGGGCGATCGAGACGAAGAAGTCGAGGCTCGAGACCCGCCCCAGCATGTGGCGCGGGACCCGGCGCTGCAGGAGAGTGCCCCACAGCACCATGCCCGCGCCGTCCCCGGCGCCCACGAAGGCCAGGCACAGCGCCATGACCCAGAACGAGTCGGTGGTCGCGACGAGACCGAAGGGCAGCGTCCCGAACCCCCACAGCACGATCATCCAGCTGAGGTAGCGCCGCGGCAGGGGCAGCGACGCGACCACCAGGGAGGCCACCGCGCTGGCCCCGCCGTAGCACGCCAGCAGGTAGCCGAACGTGGAGGCGTCCCCGCCCAGCCGGTCCCGGACCAGGAACGGGACGAGGACCTCCAGGGGACCCAGCAGCAGGAAGACCGCGAGCACCGCCCACAGCAGGGTCCACAGCAGCCACGGGGTCCGCACCGTGTAGCTCACGCCCTCCATGAGGTCCTGCCGCACGGACCGCAGGGCGCCCACCGCCTCCCGCGGCGGGGACGGCTCCCCCGCGCCTGGATCCGTGTCCGCGCCGGCGTCCGAATCGGCGTCGTGGCCGGGCACGTGCAGGCGCAGCAGCAGCACGAGCGCGGCGGCGTGGCAGAGCGCGATCAGGGCGAGCGCGCCGCCGGGGGCGACCAGCCCGATGAGCAGACCCGCCACGGCCGGTCCCGCCGCCTGCTGCAGCAGCGGGCGCGCCGTGCCCTCCACCCCGTTGGCCGCGAGCAGCTGCCGGGCGGGCAGGATCCGGGGCAGCGAGGCCGAGTAGGCCGGATAGAAGAAGCCGAGACCCGCGCCGAACACGAACGCCGCCGCGGCGAGGTGCCCCATGCGCAGCCCGTCCGCCAGGGCCAGGACGGCGAGCGTCCCCGCCGTCAGGAGGTTGGCGGTCTCGACGAGGCGCAGCACCCGGGCCAGGAGGAAGCGGTCGGCCGCGATCCCGCCCACGAGCACGAAGACGAGCATGCCGAGCGCGCCCACCGCAGTCACGGCCGAGAGGTCCACGGCCGTGCCGTCCAGCTGCAGGACCTGGTGCACGAGGGCCACCGCCCACATCCCGGCGCCGAAGACGCTGCTGAACATCGCGAAGGCGAGCACACGGTACCGGCCGAGCCGGAACGGCTCCAGCGCGCGGGGCAGGGGCATGCCCCCAGTGTCCCCCCGCGCGGGCCCCGGCGCACGGGCCGGTGCGGTGGTGGAGGCCGCGGATCCGTAGGACACTGGGGCGGTGCAGACCTTCCTCCCGTACCCGGACTTCGCCCGCTCGGCCCGCGTCCTCGACCGCAAGCGGCTCGGCAAGCAGCGGGTGGAGACCCTGCAGGTGCTGCGCGCGGCCACCGTGCCGGGCTACGGGTGGTACCGCCACCCGGCCACGGCGATGTGGGCCGGGCACGTGCCCGCCCTGGTCGCCTACGGCCGCGCGATGGTCGACGAGTGGACGGCCCGCGGCGGGGCCGACAGCACGGGGTGGCAGATCCGCGAGTTCGCCCCCGAGGCCTGGGACCGCGCCCCCGACGACGACGTGGCGCCGCCGCCGCCCTGGCTGGGCGACGAGGCGTTCCACCGCTCGCACCGGTCGAACCTGCTGCGCAAGGACGAGGAGCTCTACCGCGCGGTCTTCCCCGGCGACCCCGCCGGCCTGGACTACGTGTGGCCCGTGCCCGCGGAGGGCCGCACGCCACCCGCCGAGCCGCCGCACGGCCGGCGGGCGTGGGTCCTGGCGCCGGGCGCGCACGAGGCGGCGGGCGGCGCCGTCGTCGTGCCCTTCCGCGTCCCGGACGGCGTGCGGGAGAGCCACTGGGTGCAGGCGGTGGCCCGCGTCGAGGAGGAGCTGCGGGAGGGTGAGCCGGTGCTGCTGCTGCACGGGCCGCCCGGCCCGGAGCAGGTCGTGGAGCGGACGGTGCTGGGCGAGAACGTGCACCACGCCGTCGGCGGGTTCTCCCTCGAGCTCGAGCGCGGGGACCGGGTGCTGCGCCGCGACCTGCCCGCACCCGCCCGGCTGCAGTCCCCCCGCCCCGTCTTCGCGGTCCCCGCCGAGGCCGTCGGCGCCGATCCGGGCGCGCCGCGGGTTTAATCCGGCGTCACGCCCGTCCGCGGCACCAAACCGTGGGTAGCATGTCACCCACCGGCGCCCGGCGCGCCCGACCCCAGGAGGCGCGCATGCGAGCATCCCACGTCCCCACCACGGGCACCGTCACGGTCACCGACTGGCCCGATCCGCACGCCCGGGAACCCGGTCAGCTGGTGGTGCGCATGCTGCACGCCTCGATCTGCGGATCCGACCTGCACGCGGCCTTCCACGGGCTGCTCCACGCGGAGGGCCCGCGCCGCCCCGGCTACCCCGGCCACGAAGGGGTCGGCGTGGTGGTCGAGTCCCGCTCGGAGCGCGTCCCGGAGGGCACCCTGGTGCTGACGGTCCCCCAGGGCGAGATGGGCGGGTGCTTCGCGGAGCTCCAGCTGCTGGACGACCTGCACGTCGTGGAGCTGCCCGCCGGCACGGACCCGGGCGACTCCCTGCAGCTGCGGCGGCTCATGATGGCCCAGCAGTACGGCACGTGCCTCTACGCCATGCGCCAGTTCTGGCCCGTGGAGACGCCTGCCCGCCGGGCGCACACGTGCGTGGTGATGGGCGCGGGCTCCGCCGGGCTGTTCTTCGTGGAGGAGGCCCGCCGACTGGGCTTCGCGCACGTCGTCGCCTCCGACCTGGACACGGGCAGGCTCGAGGTCGCCCGCCGGCTGGGCGCCGTCCCCGTGCGGGTGCCGGAGGAGGACCTCGCCGCGGTCGTGGCCGAGGTCACCGGGGGCCGCGGCGCCGACCTCGTCATCGAGGCCGTGGGGCACGACGTGCTGCGCGACCAGGCCGTCGAGCTCGCGGCCGACCGGGGCATCGTCGGCTTCTTCGGCCTGCCGGAGCGGCACGGGCACACCGAGGTCCCGCTGTGGACGGCGTTCCGCAAGAACCTGCGGCTGCAGTGCTCCGTGGCGGCGCAGGCCGAGCCGGGGCTGACGTCCTTCCGCGAGGCCCTGCGGCGGATCTCCGAGGGCGAGATCGACGTGGAGCACTGTCTCGGGCCCGAGTTCCCCCTCGAGCGGATCGCGGAGGCCATGCAGCGGGCCGAGGAGCACCGGCCCGGGGACATCAAGCTGACGATCACCCCGTGACCACCCCACCCCGCTCCGTCACCGGGTCCCCGGCCGGCGACCGTCCCGGGCCGGCGGCCCCCGCGCTGCCGTCCGTCACCGCCACGACCGGGAGCTCGCTCGCCGTGCAGGTGATGGCCGCGGTGCGCCGGGCGATCACGGCGGGCGAGATGGAGCCCGGGCGCCTCTACTCGGTGCAGCAGCTGGCCTCCGCCATGGACGTCTCCCGCAGCCCGGTGCGGGAGGGCCTGCTGCGGCTGGGCGAGGCCGGGCTGATCCGGTTCCACCGCAACCGCGGCTTCGAGATCGTCGAGGTCAGTCCCGACGACGTCGCCGAGATCTTCGCGGTGCGCACCGCCCTGGAGGTCCCGGCCGCCCGCCGGGCCGCACGTCTCGCGGCGCCCGAGGAGCTGGACCGGATCCGGGCCCGGTGGGAGGCGCTGCACGAGGCGGCCGGGACCGGGGACCTCGAGGCCACCGCCGAGGCGGACGAGGGACTGCACCGTGCGCTGCTGCTCGTCGCCGGCAACGCCCAGGCCGTCCAGCTCGTGGAGCGGCTGCGCACCACCACGTCCTTCCTGGGCGTCGTCGCCGCCACGTCGCGGCGGCCCGTCGGGGAGCTCGCGCGCGAGCACGACGCGCTGGTCCGGGCCGTGCTCGCCCGGGACGAGGCGGAGGCGGCACGCGCCATGCGCGAGCACCTCGCCTCCACCGCGCAGCGGCTCGTCGCCCAGGCCCTGCGCGCCCAGCGCACACCCGAGGAGCGCCTCGAGGAACTCACCGCGCAGGTCTGGGGCGCCGCCGCCGCCGGGTACTGAGAGCCCGGCGGGTGAGCCGCCGGAGGCCGGGGATCCCGGCCGGCGGCCCGGGGCCCCCGGTCGCGGAGCAGTCGAATGCCCCGGTCCGCCGACGGACCGGGGCATTCCGCACGGCTGCCCGGGGGTGCATCCGTGCTCGTCGGAGCGGGGTCGGGGGGCTCCCGCCGACCAGGGAGACGCTAGGCGGCCCGCGTGACGGTGCCGCCAACGGGAGGTGAACGCGAGGTGCTCAGCCCTCGCCGTCCCCGCCCTCCCGCGGGAGACGCACCTGGAAGCGGCACCGGCCCTCCGGGTCCTCGCCCGCGCCGATCGTCCCCCCGTGGGCCGCGACGATCTCCCGACTGATGGCCAGGCCCAGCCCGGATCCGCCCGTGTCCCGAGTCCGGGAGTCGTCGAGCCGCACGAACCGCTCGAAGACCCGTTCCCGGTCCTCCGGCGCGATGCGGTCGCCGTCGTTGACCACGGTCACGACCGCCTCGTCCCCCTCGGCCACCAGGGAGACGGCGATCCAGGTGTCCGCGTGCCGCTCCGCGTTGGAGAGCAGGTTGCGGACCACCTGCTGGAGCCGGCTGGCGTCCCCGCGGACCCGCACGGGGTCCACGTGCACGCGCACCTCGTGCCGCGAGGCCGGCCGCATCCGGGCGATCTCCTCCCGGACCACCTCGTCCAGGTCGGTGTCCGCGGTGCGCAGCCGCAGCCCGGCGTCGTCGACCTTGGCGAGGGTCAGGAGGTCCTCCACGAGCTGGCCCATGCGGCGGGACTGGGACCTCAGGACGGGGGCGACCTCGGGCCACGTCGCCCCGGACGGGTCGGAGGCGGCCACCTCGATCGTGGTGGTGAGGGTGGCGAGCGGGCTGCGGAGCTCGTGGGAGGCGTCCGCCACGAACCGCCGCTGTGCCCGGTCGGAGGTCTGCAGCCGGTCCAGCATCCCGTTCATGGTCTCGGCGAGCGCCGCGATCTCGTCCCGGGTGGGGGGCACGTCGACCCGTTCCCCCAGGCGGGCCGTGCCGATGCGCCGGACCTGTCCGGTGATGCGGCGCACCGGGGCCAGGGAGCGGCCGACCAGGAACCACATGAGCGCGGCGCCGAGCAGCGCCAGCACCGGCCCGCCGACCAGCAGGAACAGGGACACGGTCTGGAGGGTGCCCTGCTGCAGCGCCATGGGCACGGCCACGGTGAGGGTCAGGGGCACCCCGTTGATGTACATGCCGTGAGCGACATACACGTGGTCGTTGGTCCTGAGCGCGAGCCCGTCCCCGGTCGCCGCGGAGTCGAAGGACCGCCCCGGCTCCAGGACCGGCACGGACAGGTCCGTGCCCAGCGCGCTGGCGGGGGACGCGGCCACCACCTGTCCGTCGGCGTCCTGGAGCTGCACGATGACCCCCGGGCGGCCGAGCCGCAGCATCAGCTCGCCGAGCCCGGCCTGCGTGAACACGGCCGTCTCCCCCGCCGCGCCCCCGGCGCTGCGCGGGCCCCACGGGAGCCCCAGGTCCTGGAGGATCTCCGTCTGCCGGGCCACGGCCTGGTCGTGGGCGGCCCCCACGGCCGCGCGGCTGAGGACCTCGAGCAGCACGGCTCCGGCCACGGCCATCACCAGGAGGATGAGCAGCGCCGCGGCGGCGGTGCTGCGCTCCCGCACCCCCCACCGGTCGAGGAGCCCCCTCCTGGCGGAGGTCACGACGCCGGCGCCCCGGGCTCGTCCGGGACCAGCCGGTAGCCCATGCCGCGGACCGTCTGCAGGGTGGAGAGGCCGAAGGGCGCGTCGATCTTCTTCCGGAGATAGCCCACGTAGACCTCGACGATGTTCTCGGAGCCCTCGAAGCCGGCGTCCCACGCGTTGTCCATGATCTCCAGCTTCGAGACGACCTTCTCCGCGTTCTGCATCAGGTACTGGAGGATGACGTACTCCTTCGCGGTGAGCTCGAGCGCCGTCCCCCGGCGGGTCACGGTCCGGCGGACGGGATCGAGCTGCAGGGACCCGACCGTGAGCACCACGGGCCGCTCGGGCGCCCCCCGGCGGATGAGGGCGCGCAGCCGCGCCACGAGCACGAGGAAGCTGAAGGGCTTGGTGAGGTAGTCGTCGGCGCCGAGGTCGAAGGCGTCGGTCTGGTCGTACTCGCCGTCCTTGGCGGTGAGCATCAGGACGGGGACCCAGTTCTCGGCGGCGCGCAGCCCCTCGAGCACCGCGTAGCCGTTCCTGCCGGGCAGCATCAGGTCCAGGACCACGACGTCGTAGGGGTTCTCGCCGGCCAGCCACCCCCCGGTGATGCCGTCGTGGGCGACGTCGACGACGAAGCCCTCGTTCGTGAGCCCGCGGCGCAGCGACTCCGCGAGGTCCACCTCGTCCTCCACCAGCAGCACGCGCACGTGTCCTCCCGTTCTCCTCCGTGGGCGCGGCGGGATCCGCACCCCTCCAGTCTTCCGCACGCCGCCTGAGGATCCGATGAGGACGGCGTCCCGGCCGGCACGGTCGTGCCCCTTCTCCCCAACCGGTGCACAACGTTGTCCACAGGTGTGGAGAACTGTGTGCACAGCTCGCTCTCCACAGCGTTATTAACAGCTGTGGAAGCCGCCCCGGCCCTGTCCACACCGTTGCTCACAGGTGTGGAATTCCACCGGTGTAACTTGTCGACAGGTGGGGACAACCCCTGTGGAGAACACGGTCGTCCGCCGGCGCGCGAGGGGTTGAGGACGGGTGCCGTCCGGCGTCAGCGGCGGCCGCCGGCACCCCGGCGCCGGCGGGTGGCGGCCGTGTAGCCGAAGGCGACGAGGGCTCCCGTGACGAGTCCGCCGAGGTGCGCCTGCCAGGCGATGCCGGGGAAGAGGAAGCCGAAGACGACGTTCACGCCGATCAGCACCGCGATGGGGGTGATGGACTGCCCCAGGTGGCGCTGCAGCACGAACAGGGCGCCGAACAGGCCGAACACGCCCCCGGACGCGCCGACCACGAGGCTGAGCGGGTGCGACAGCAGCAGGACGCCCACCGATCCGCCGAGGACGGAGAGCAGGAACAGCAGCAGGAACCGGCCGCGGCCCAGCGCCGGCTCGAGCATCCGCCCGAACAGGTAGAGCATGTACATGTTCAGGATCAGGTGCAGCGGACTGGACATCGAGTGCAGAAAACCGCTCGTGAGCATCCGCCACGGCTCGGAGGTCGTGGTCACGGGGGCGTAGGCGAACATCTGCAGCAGGCTCACGCCCGCCGCCTGCCCGAGCCACTGCAGCGCGTAGACCACCGCGTTGACGCCGACGAGCCACCAGGTGACGAGCATCGGGGAGCCCTGGGCCGCGCGGCCGCCGAGGCTCGTGCGGACGGCGGGGCGCGAGCGCGTCGCCTCCTGCACGCAGTCGACGCAGTGGACGCCCACCGCGGCCGTGCGCTGGCACTCCGGGCACGTCGGCCGGCCGCACCGCTGGCACCGCACGTACGCCGGACGGTCGGGGTGGCGCGGGCACACCGGGATGTCTCCCCCGGTGGACGCGCCGTACTGCGGTCGCTCGCCGCTCACTGGGACTCCTCCTGGGCCGGTTCTCCGCGGGCCCGGTTCGCTGGACGGGATGGACGAGGTGGGACGGGACGGCAACGGCGCAGGCCCGTCCGGATCGCTCCGGACGGGCCTGCGCCGCTGGTCCCCGTCCCGGCGGTGCCAGGACGGGGAGACTGCTCGGATCTAGAGCTGCTCGATGTCGATCGAGGTGACCACGCAGTCCTCGACCGGGCGGTCCATGCCGCCGGTGCGGACGCTGTTCAGCTCGTCCACGACCTTCCGCGACGCGTCGTCGGCCACCTCTCCGAAGATGGTGTGCTTGCCCTGCAGCCAAGTGGTGGGGGCGGTGGTGATGAAGAACTGGGACCCGTTGGTGCCCTTGCCGTTGCGCTTGCCGGCGTTGGCCATCGCCAGGATGTAGGGCTCGTTGAAGTCGAGCTCGGGGTGGATCTCGTCGTCGAACTCGTAGCCCGGTCCGCCGATGCCCTGGCCCAGGGGGTCCCCGCCCTGGATCATGAAGTCCTTGATGATGCGGTGGAAGACCACGTCCTTGTAGAGGGGACCGGTCTGCTTCTCACCGGTGCGCGGGTCGCTCCACTCCTGGGTGCCGTCCGAGAGACCGATGAAGTTCTTGACGGTCTTCGGGGCGTGGTTGCCGAACAGGTTCACGACGATGTCGCCGTGGTTCGTGTGGATGGTCGCCTTGGCGGTGGGGATGGCAGAAGTCATGCGCCCATTCTTGCACGGTCCCCGGAGGCCCCTCGCGGTGGGGCAGCGGGGTTCAGCGCACAGTGAAAAGGCCCGGGATTGCGCGGCGCACCCTCCTGCCCCGACGGCTCTGCCCGTATGCTGACAGTGGATTGTCACGACCCGAGGAGGGATGGATTCATGAGCTTCAAGAAGTCCAAGAGCGAGAAGAAGGCCGTCGCGGCGCAGAAGGCCGCGGAGAGCAAGGTCCTGGACGCCGGCAAGTGGGCGTCCAAGGAGATCGGTGACCTCGCGCCCCGGCTCCAGCACAGCGTCGAGGCGGGCGCCGCGGCCCTCGCCGGTGGCGTCGCGACTGCCGGGCCGAAGGTCCAGGAGGGTCTGGGCCGCGCCCATGAGCTCTCCGGCTCCGCCAAGCTGAAGGCCGCCGCGGTGACCGCCCCGGTCGCGGCGAAGGCCGCGAAGACCGCCGGCCCCGTGGCCGCGAAGGCCGCGGACCGGGCCTCCGAGAGCCGCGCCGCGATGCAGGCGAAGTACGCCGGTGCCGCCGCCCTGCTCGCGGGCAAGTTCGCCGACGCGGACACCCCCGAGCAGCTCGAGGCGATCGTCGCGAAGCTGACCGGTGACAAGAAGGCCGTGGCCAACGCGAAGAAGGCCGCCTCGAAGGTCGCCAAGGACTACGCCAGGCAGCAGAAGAAGGCCGAGAAGTCCCACAAGGGCCTCCTGCTGCTGGGCCTGCTCGTGGCCGGCGGTGCGGCCGGCGTGGCCGCCTGGAAGGCGTCCCGCCCGGTCGAGGACCCCTGGAAGACCCCGGCGGCCACGTCCCCGCGCGTGACCGCCTCCCCGGTGGCCCAGCAGTCCACCGTGGCCGCCGGCACCGGTGTGCAGGTCGACGACGTCAAGGACACGACCACCCCGGCCGGCCAGTCCGGTGGTGTCTCGGACGCCGCCGCGGAGGTCAAGGACAGCGCCAAGACCGTCGGTGAGGACGCCAAGACCACGATCCACGAGGTCAAGGAGCAGATCCAGGGCAAGAAGGACGAGAACGAGGCCTGACCCCCGCCCGTTCGGGCAGAGGCCCCCGCTCCCGGCAGGGAGCGGGGGCCTCTGCCGTTGCGGCGGCGCGCGGTGATGCGCCCGGGGATGCGGCCGGGAACGAGAAGATCCCGACCGAGCGTCTGCTCGATCGGGATCCGATGTGGTGGAGACGAGGGGACTCGAACCCCTAACCCTCTGCTTGCAAAGCAGATGCGCTACCAATTGCGCCACGTCCCCGCGGTGTACCGGGCTACTCCACCTCGTCGGTGGCGTCCGCCCAGGCATTCCTGTCGGCGTCGGCCTCCCGCAGCTTGGTGAGCAGCGCGACCGACGCGCCGACCAGGGCGAGAGCCGCAGCCATCTTCCTGTTCACGCCTGCCTCCTGAGCTGCGGAAAAGGGAAACCGTGGGCGTACCAGGAATTGAACCTGGGACCTCTTCGTTATCAGCGAAGCGCTCTAACCGTCTGAGCTATACGCCCTCTCACGGCCCTTGCGGACCGAGAAGAAACGATACCGGAGTTGCCGACCCGTGCCAAATCGCCCCGGCCGGGCCGGACTCCCCGGAACCGCGCCGGATCAGTCGTCCGTGAGGGTGAGCCCGATCCCGCCCACGAGGGCCGCCGCGATGTTGTACAGCAGGGCGGCGAGCACCGACAGGGCGGTCAGCAGGATGACGTTGACCACGGACACGATGGTCGCGAAGATCGCGATCTGCCCCAAGGACAGGAAGTCCTTGATGTTCAGGGCCCCGCCCGCGCCGCCCAGCATCCCGAGCAGCTCGTTGATCCCGTCGAACAGGCCCGTGAGGTCCAGGACGATCCACAGCACGACCGCGGCGACCACGGTGATGATCCCCAGCGCGACCGACAGCAGGAACGCGAGCTTGAGCACCGACCAGGTGTCCACCTTCGAGACCACGAGCCGCGCCCGGCGCACCCGCGGCCGTGGGGCCGGGCGGACCAGGCCCTTCGTCGAGCTCGCGGGCCGGGCGCTCTTCGCCGGGCCGGAGCCGGACCGGGCAGCGCTCGACTTCGCGGGACCCGAGCCCGACTTCGCCGGCTTCGGCGCGGTCCGGGCGCTCGTCGAGGGTCTCGCCGTCCCGGACGGCGACCCGTTCCCGGGGCGGGGTGCGGACGCCAGGGGGGAGCGTCCGGACCGGCCGGCGGTGTTGGAGCCGGAACTCGAGCTCATGCGTTACCTCCGTTGTTGTTCGGGTCCAACGCTACTTCATCGTCCGTCGTGTCCCCGGAACCGGGGACCGGACCGAGCTCGTCGGCCTCTCCGTCTGCCTCGCCCGTGTCCAGGACGTCGGCCGTCTCCATCGTCTCGTCGAGCTGGACGTCGACCTCGGCCACGGCCTCGGCGTCGACCTCCTCGGCGATCTCCCGGTCGGCGTTGCGGGCCACCCCGGTGATCGTGTCGCCCTGGGCGGGCTTCGCGAAGATCACGCCCATCGTGTCGCGGCCCTTGGCCGGGACCTCGGAGGCGCCGGTGCGCACGACCTTGCCGGACTCCATGACCACGAGGACCTCGTCCTCCTCGCCCACGATGATCCCGCCGACCAGCCGGCCGCGCTGCTCCGCGAGCTTGGCCACCTTGATGCCGATGCCGCCGCGGCCCTGCACCCGGTACTCCTCCACCTTGGTGCGCTTGGCGTAGCCGCCCTCGGTGACCACGAAGACGTAGGCGTCGTCGGTGACCACGTTGGCGGAGAGCAGCTCGTCGCCGTCCCGGAACTTCATGCCGGTGACCCCGGAGGTCGCCCGCCCCATGGGACGCAGCACCTCGTCGCTCGCGGTGAAGCGCAGGGACATCCCGTTGCGGGAGACCAGGAGCAGGTCGTCCTGCGCGGACGCCAGCTGGGCCGAGACGAGCTCGTCGTCGTCGCGCAGGTTGATCGCGATCACCCCGGCCGTGCGGTTGGTGTCGTAGTCCATCAGCCGGGACTTCTTGATCAGGCCCCTGCGGGTGGCGAGCACCAGGTACGGGGCGTCGCTGTACGAGCGCAGCTCCATGACCTGGGCGATCCGCTCCCCCGGCTGGAAGGCCATCAGGTTGGCCACGTGCTGGCCCTTGGAGTCCCGGCCCGCCTCCAGCAGCTCGTACGCCTTGGTGCGGTAGACCCGGCCCAGGTTCGTGAAGAACAGGATCCAGTTGTGGGTGGTGGTGACGAAGAAGTGCTCCACGACGTCGTCTCCGCGCAGCTGCGCGCCCTTCACGCCCTTGCCGCCGCGCCGCTGGGAGCGGTACTGGTCGGAGCGCGTGCGCTTGACGTATCCGCCGCGGGTGATGGTCACGACCATCTCCTCCTCGGGGATCAGGTCCTCCATCGACATGTCGCCGTCGTAGCCGTACATGATCTCGGAGCGGCGGTCGTCGCCGTAGCGGCCCACGATCTCGTCGAGCTCCGAGGAGATGATGCCGCGCTGGCGCTCCTCCGAGGCGATGATCTCGGTGTACTCGGCGATGAGCCGCTCGAGCTCCGCGTGCCGGTCCTGGATCTTCTGCCGCTCGAGGGCCGCGAGCCGGCGCAGCTGCATGTTGAGGATGGCCTGCGCCTGGTCCTCGTCGATCTGCAGCAGCTCCATGAGCCCGCTGCGGGCGTCGTCGGCCGTCGGGGAGCGGCGGATGAGCGCGATGACCTCGTCGAGGGCGTCGAGCGCCTTGAGCAGACCCCGCAGGATGTGGGCCTCCGCCTCGGCCTGCCGCAGGCGGTACTCGGTGCGGCGGACGATGACGTCCATCTGGTGGGTGACCCAGTGCCGGATGAACGCGTCGAGGCTCAGTGTGCGGGGCACCCCGTCCACGAGCGCGAGCATGTTGGCGGAGAAGTTGTCCTGCAGCTGCGTGTGCTTGTAGAGGTTGTTGAGCACCACCTTGGCCACCGCGTCGCGCTTGAGCACGATCACCAGCCGCTGCCCGGTGCGCCCGGAGGTCTCGTCCCGGATGTCGGCGATGCCGGTGATGCGGCCGTCCTTGACGAGGTCCGCGATCTTCATCGCGAGGTTGTCCGGGTTCGCCTGGTAGGGCAGCTCGGTGACCACCAGGCAGGTGCGGTTGTGGATCTCCTCGACGCTGACCACGGCGCGCATGGAGATCGAGCCGCGGCCGGTGCGGTAGGCGTCCTCGATGCCCTTGTGCCCGAGGATCTGCGCGCCGGTCGGGAAGTCCGGGCCCTTGATCCGCTGCAGCAGCTCCTCGAGCAGCGTCTCGTTGGAGACGTCCGGGTGCTGGAGGTACCACTGCACGCCGTCCGCGACCTCGCGCAGGTTGTGCGGCGGGATGTTGGTGGCCATGCCCACGGCGATGCCGGACGAGCCGTTGACCAGCAGGTTGGGGAACCGGGACGGCAGCACCGACGGCTCCTGGTTCTTGCCGTCGTAGTTGTCCTGGAAGTCGACGGTCTCCTCGTGGATGTCCCGGACCATCTCCATGGCGATGGGCGCCATCTTGGTCTCGGTGTACCGCGGGGCGGCCGCGCCGTCGTTGCCCGGGGAGCCGAAGTTGCCCTGCCCCAGGGCGAGCGGATAGCGCATCACCCAGCCCTGGATCAGCCGCACGAGGGCGTCGTAGATCGCGGAGTCGCCGTGCGGGTGGTACTGGCCCATGACCTCGCCCACCACGCGGGCGCACTTGTTGAAGGAGCGGTCGGGGCGGTAGCCGCCGTCGTACATCGCGTACAGCACGCGCCGGTGCACCGGCTTGAGCCCGTCCCGGACGTCCGGCAGGGCGCGGCCCACGATGACAGCCATCGCGTAGTCGAGGTAGGACCGCTGCATCTCGGTCTGCAGGTCCACCTGCTCCACGCGGTCGGTCAGCACGGGGGTGTGCTCGAGGTCGCCGGCGAGGCCGGCGTCCTCCGGGGTCGGTCCGTCCTGGGTCTCGTCACTCATGCGGTCTTTCCGTTCTGTCTGCTCGTCCTCGTGGTCCTGCGCAGGTCCCGCCCCCGGTCATTGCATGCCGAGTGGGACATATGTCGCGGGTCAGATGTCGAGGAACCGGATGTCCTTGGCGTTCTGCTGGATGAACTCGCGGCGGGACTCGACGTCCTCGCCCATGAGCACGGAGAAGATCTGGTCGGCGGCGGCCGCGTCCTCCATGGTCACCTGCAGCAGGGTGCGGTGGTCGGGGTCCATCGTGGTGTCCCACAGCTCGGTGTAGTCCATCTCGCCGAGGCCCTTGTAGCGCTGGATGCCGTTGTCCTTGGGGATGCGCTGGTTGTTGGCGAGCCCGCGCGCCAGCGCCTCGTCCCGCTCGGCGTCCGTGTAGACGTAGTCGTGCGGGGCGTTGGACCACTTGATCCGGTACAGCGGCGGCTGGGCCAGGTAGACGAAGCCGTGCTCGATCAGCGGGCGCATGAACCGGAACAGCAGGGTCAACAGCAGCGTGGTGATGTGCTGTCCGTCCACGTCGGCGTCGGCCATCAGCACGATCTTGTGGTACCGCGCCTTCTCGATGTCGAAGTCGTCGCCGATGCCGGCGCCGAACGCGGTGATCATCGACTGCACCTCGGTGTTGGACAGCGCCCGGTCCAGCCGCGCGCGCTCCACGTTGAGGATCTTGCCGCGCAGCGGCAGGATCGCCTGATGCGCGGGGTCCCGGCCCTGCACCGCCGAGCCGCCCGCGGAGTCACCCTCCACGATGTAGATCTCGGACAGGGAGGGGTCCTTGGAGGAGCAGTCCTTGAGCTTGCCGGGCATCCCGCCCGACTCGAGCAGGCCCTTGCGCCGGGTGGTCTCGCGCGCCTTGCGGGCCGCGAGCCGCGCCTGCGAGGCGTTGATCGCCTTGCGGATGATCTCCCGTGCCGCGGCCGGGTTGCGCTCGAGCCAGTCGCCGAACCGGTTGTTCACCTCGCGCTGGACGAAGGTCTTCGCCTCGGAGTTGCCGAGCTTCGTCTTGGTCTGGCCCTCGAACTGGGGCTCGGCGAGCTTGATCGAGATGACGGCCGTGAGGCCCTCGCGGACGTCGTCGCCGGTGAGGTTCTCGTCCTTGTCCCGGAGCAGCTTGTTCTCCCGGGCGTAGCGGTTCACGAGGGACGTCATCGCCGAGCGGAAGCCCTCCTCGTGGGTGCCGCCCTCGTGGGTGTTGATCGTGTTCGCGTACGTGTGCACGGACTCGGTGTAGGCCGTGGTCCACTGCATGGCGAGCTCGAGGGACATCTTGCGCTCCGTGTCCTCGGACTCGAGCGCGATGACGTCGTCGTGGACGAGGTCGGCCTTCTTGGACGTGTTCAGGAACGTCACGTAGTCCAGCAGGCCGTGGTCGTACTTGTAGACGACCCGGCGGTGGCCGGCGCCGTCCTCGTCCTCGTGGTTGAGCCGGGCGACGTCGGTGCCGCCGTCGCGGCCCTCGACCGGCTCGGCGTCCGCGTGGACGGCGGTGCGGTCCGAGGCGGAGCCGGCGATCTCCTCGCCGGACTCCTCCGGCGCCCGCTCGTCCGTGAGGGTGATCCGCAAACCCTTGTTGAGGAACGCCATCTGCTGGAAGCGGGCCCGCAGCGTCTCGAAGTCGAAGTCGACGGTCTCGAAGATGTCGGGGTCCGGGTAGAAGACCTGGGTGGTGCCGGTCTCCGAGGTCTCCTCACCCCGGACGAGCTCGCCCTGGGGCATGCCGCCGTCGGCGAAGACCATCCGCCAGACGTGGCCCTGGCGCCGCACCTCGGTCTCGACGCGCCGGGACAGCGCGTTGACCACGGAGATGCCCACGCCGTGCAGCCCGCCCGAGACGGCGTAGCCGCCGCCGCCGAACTTGCCGCCCGCGTGCAGGATCGTCATGACGACCTCGACCGTGGGCCGGCCCTCGGTCGGGTGGATGTCCACGGGGATGCCGCGGCCGTTGTCCACGACCTTGACGCCGCCGTCGGCCTGCAGGGTGATCTCGATGTGGTCGCAGTAGCCCGCCAGGGCCTCGTCGACCGAGTTGTCGACCACCTCGTACACGAGGTGGTGCAGCCCCCGCGGGCCGGTCGAGCCGATGTACATGCCGGGTCGCTTCCGGACGGCCTCGAGACCTTCCAGGACGGTGATGTCACCGGCACCGTACTCGCGCTTCTGCGGATCCTCTGTTGCCACGGGTTCCTGGCTCCTCCTGTTGGGCACACCGGTCCCGCTCCGGACGGCACAAGAGAACGCCGATGAGACGTTCGGGCGGCTCATCGGCTCGTGCGGGGTCGGAACGGGTCGACGACTCCGGGTGCCCGCGCCGCGGGCGAGGTGGTCGCGATCGGCCGTGGGGGCCCGGTCCGTCGATTGCTGTCTGGAACCGATTCTATCGGAAAACCGTGGGCTCGGGGTGCTCACAGGTCCCTCTGAGCGGCCGGGAAAGGGCCTCAGGACCACTTTTCCTCCGCTCCGCCACCCCCAGGACGCCACAGGGGGGCCGCAGCGCGCCACGAGGCCGCTCAGCGGTCCGGACCGCCGGCCTCAGCCGTAGGTGTCGCGGGGCCCCCGGCCCTGCACGGAGCGGCGGCCGCGCTTCCAGCTCGGGGCCGTGGGACCGAGGATCTCGATCCGGGTGACGATGCCCTCCCCCAGGTGCTCGTCGAACATGCGCAGCAGCTGCGGGACCATGAGGCGCAGGTTCGCGGCATAGGCGGTGGAGTCGCACCGGACCCGCACCACGGTCTCGTCGAAGCTCTCCGGCCGGCAGTGCCCGGCGATGCCCGGGCCCACGAGGTCGTCCCAGCGGGCCAGCACCGAGCCCACGGCGACCGGCGCCTTCCAGCCGCGCCCGGACACGAGCCCGTCCAGCACCGTGCCGACCCCCCGGGGGTCGCGGGCGGAGCGGCCCGCCCCGGAGTACCCGCCGAGCGCCCGCGGGTCGACGTCGTTGCCGCGGCGGCCCAGGCGCTCGGCGGCCGACGCGGTGGCCGCCTCCATGGCGGCGCCGAAGCCCTTGAGGTTGCGCCGGGCGGCCGCCCCGTAGAGCCGCCCGTCCCCGCGCGCCTCCGCCGCGTGGCGCATCCGGGTGAGCAGCGCCGCCGGCGCGTCGATCTCGTCCTCGATCCGCACGACGTTCGCCTCGGGGACAGGGGGCTCCTGGGGCTCCCCGGCGGGGAGCGGGTCGTCCTCGCGCCGCGGCCCGGTCACGACGACGACGCCTCCTCCGGCTCCGGACCGGTCCCGGCGGGCGCCTGCTCGTCGTCCCGGACGGCGGTGCCGGGACCCACCCGCACCACGTCGTGCGGACCGGCCACGAGCTCGGCCGGGAGGTCCTCCTCGACCGCGGCGGTCACGAGCACCTGCTCCGCGGAGGCCACGATCGCGGCGAGACGGCTGCGGCGGCGGGCGTCGAGCTCCGCGAACACGTCGTCCAGGACGAGGATCGGCGCGGCGCCCTCCGTGGGGTCGTCCGCCAGGTGGACGTACCAGGAGCCGAGGCGGAGCGCGAGGGCGTAGGACCAGGTCTCGCCGTGGGAGGCGTAGCCCCGGGCCGGCGCCGTCCCGAGCAGCAGCTCGAGCTCGTCGCGGTGCGGGCCCACGAGGGTCAGTCCCCGCTCGAGCTCCCGCTGCTCCGAGGCCTCGCACGCGTCGAGGATCAGCTGGTGCAGGTCCGCGGGCGTGAACCCGCGCAGCCGCTCGGCGTCCCCGGCCGCGCTCTCGGGCAGCACCGAGGACACGTAGCGCAGGGTCGTCTCCTTGGTCCCGTCCGTGAGCTGGCCGTAGGCGGTCGCCACCTGGGGCGCCAGGGCGTCGATGAGCTGCAGGCGCGCGTGCAGGATGCCGGCCCCGGCGCGGGCGAACTGGTCGTTCCACGCCGCCAGGGTCGACCGGTGGGTGTCCGTGAACCGGCCGCTCCGGCGGGCCGACTTCAGCAGCGCGTTGCGCTGCCGGAGCACCTTCTCGTAGTCGGCCAGGGTGCCCGCGAGGACCGGGCGCATGGACTTCGCGAGGTCGTCGAGGAAGCGCCGGCGGTGGGAGGGGTCCCCCTTCACCAGCGCCAGGTCCTCCGGCGAGAACAGGACGGTCCGCACGATGCCGAGCGCGTCCCGGGCCCGCACCGGGGAGGCCCGGTTGATGCGCACCCGGTTGGCGCGGCCGTCGTTGAGCTCGAGCTCCAGGACGGTCTGCTGCCCGCCCCGCCGCACCCGGACGCGGACGATCGCGCGGTCGGCGCCGAAGCGGATCAGCGGGCCGTCGGAGGACACCCGGTGCGAGGACAGGCCCGCCGTGTAGTCGAGGGCCTCGACGATGTTCGTCTTGCCCACGCCGTTCGGCCCGAGGAACACGGTGGTCCCGGGAGCGAGACGTATGTCCAGATGGGCATACGTCCGGTAGTCGAGCAGGGAGAGGTGGTCGACGAACACGCCGGGATCAGCAGCTTCCGGTTCCGGGCCGGCCGGTCACTGGCTGGGGAGCCGCACCGGCATCAGCAGGTACTTGTAGTCGTCCTTGTCCTCGCCCTCGGGCTCGGCCTGGGCGGAGAGCACGGCCGGCTTGGGCGGGGCGGTGAAGGAGAACCGGACGTAGTCGGAGGCGAAGGCGTGCAGGCCCTCCGAGAGGTACGTCGGGTTGAAGGCCACCGTGATGTCGTCACCGGTGAGGTGCGCGTCGAGGACCTCGGAGGCCTGGGCGTCCTCGCCGGTCCCGGCGTCCAGGGCCACCTGCCCCTGGGTGAAGGCCAGGCGCACGGGGGTGTTGCGCTCGGCCACGAGCGAGACGCGCCGGACGGCCTCGACGAGCTCGGTGGTCCGCACCGCCGCGGTGATCGGCGTGTGCTCCGGGAACAGCGACCGGATCTTGGGGTACTCGCCGTCGATGAGCAGGCTCGTGGTGCGGCGGCCGCCGGACTCGAAGCCGACGAGCTCCGCGGAGTCGGACAGGGCGATGTTGATGTCACCGGCCGGGCCGAGGGTCTTGGCGATGTCGTTGAGGGTGCGCGCCTTGATCAGCGCGGCCGTGGAGATGTCTGGGGTGCTGGGCCGCCAGGTGAGCTCGCGCATCGCGAGCCGGTAGCGGTCCGTGGCGAGCAGCGTCATCTTCTCGCCCTCGATCTCCACGCGGACGCCGGTGAGGATAGGCAGGGTGTCGTCCTTGCTCGCGGCGATGTTCACCTGCGCCACGGCGTGGGCGAACTCGTCGCCGGCCACCACGCCGGAGACGTCCGGCAGCGCCGGCAGCTCCGGGTAGTCGCCGACCGGCATGGCCGCGAGGTTGAAGCGCGAGGAGCGGCAGGTCAGGGTGACCTTCCCCTCGTCGGCGTGCACCTCGACCGGGGCGGAGGGCAGGGAGCGGCAGATGTCCGCGAGCAGACGGCCGGAGACGAGGGTGGTGCCCTCCTCCTGGACGTCGGCGCTGATCGACAGCCGCGCGGAGATCTCGTAGTCGAAGCTCGCGATGGACAGCTGACCGCCCTCCGCACGGATGAGCAGACCGGACAGCACGGGGACCGGGGGCCGAGGAGAGAGGGACCGAGCGGTCCAGGTGACGGCCTCGGCGAGAACATCGCGTTCGACGGAGAACTTCACGAGAGGTTGCTGCCTTTCAGTCTGAGCAAGGACGGCGGAGCCACGGTCCCGGACAGGGTCCGGTGCGGGCCGCGCCGCGGGGTGCAGCGGTGCGAACAGGGTCTTCGCCCTCTGCATCGTATCGGTCCGTTTCACAGGACGGCCATTCGGCCGCTCCGTGGCGGCGTCCGGGTGATCCCGGGCCCGGGAGGTCCCGGACGGGGTCGGCGTTCCAGGATTCTTGTTGTTTGGCCAGATGTCTCTTTAAGGATGGGAGTGTTAATAACCGCTGTGGAATCTGTGGATAACTGCCCCTCGGCCAGCACCCGGGCGGTGGCGGCCTGTTGAGTTCCTGTGGTTCGGGGTCCACCGGAACGCGTGCTGCCGGTGGACGAGATCCGCGTGGTTCCGCGGGTTCCACAGCCCTCCACCGAGTTGTACCGAGGTTCTCCACCGGTCGGACGGAGAATTCCACAATTTTATCCACAGGTGTGGGTTCTGTCCTGTGCACAGGCGCTCCACAAGCGCCGACATCCTGTGCAGGAGGGTGCCCCCGGGCCCGGGATCCCGCGGGCGGAGCCTGTGGACGAACTACACGAAAAGGCCCCGGCGGTGCTCCGCCGGGGCCTTCGAGGAGGGGTGGGGCCGGGTTCAGCCCTCGCGCTGCTGCTGCTTGATCCGGTTGGTGAGCTCCGTGACCTGGTTGAAGATCTGCCGGCGCTCGGCCATCAGCGTGCGGATCTTGCGGTCGGCGTGCATCACCGTGGTGTGGTCGCGGCCGCCGAGCTCCTGGCCGATCTTCGGCAGGGACATGTCGGTGAGCTCGCGCAGCAGGTACATCGCGATCTGCCGGGCGGTGACCAGGGTGCGCGTGCGGGACTTGCTCTTGAGCTCCTCGAGGCTGATGTCGAAGTACACCGCGGTCTGGGCCAGGATCGAAGCCGCGGTGATCTCCTGCGCGCCGTCGTCGGTGATGAGGTCCTTGAGCACCAGCTCGGCCAGGGGCAGGTCCACCGACTGCTTGTTCAGGGAGGCGAACGCGGTGACCCGGATCAGGGCGCCCTCGAGCTCGCGGATGTTGGTGGAGATGTGGGAGGCGATGTACTCCAGGACGTCGTCGGGGGCGTCCATGCCCTCGCTCGTGGCCTTCTTGCGCAGGATCGCGATGCGCGTCTCCAGCTCCGGCGGCTGCACGTCGGTGATCAGGCCCCACTCGAAGCGGGACCGCATCCGCTCGGCGAAGCCGGTGAGCTGCTTGGGCGGCATGTCGGAGGTGATCACGATCTGCTTCTCGTGGTTGTGCAGCGCGTTGAAGGTGTGGAAGAACTCCTCCTGCGTGTGCTCCTTGCCCGCCAGGAACTGGATGTCGTCGATCAGCAGCATGTCCACGTTGCGGTAGATCTCCTTGAAGGAGGAGCCCTCGTCGTCGCGGATCGAGTTGATGAAGTCGTTGGTGAACTCCTCCGAGTTCACGTAGCGCACCCGCACCTGGGGGTAGAGACGCTTGGCGTAGTGGCCGATCGCGTGCAGCAGGTGCGTCTTGCCCAGCCCGGACTCCCCGTAGATGAACAGGGGGTTGTAGGCCTTGGCCGGGGTCTCGGCCACCGCGAAGGCCGCGGCGTGGGCGAACCGGTTGGACTGGCCGATCACGAAGGAGTCGAAGACGTACTTGGGGTTCAGCCGCGCGGAGCTGTCCCACTCCCCCACCACGGCGGGAGCGGTGCCGGTGTCCTGGACGGGGCGGCGGGGCGGGGCGGCCTGCGGGTCCCGCGGCGGCGGCAGGGTCCGGTCGGCCCCGCCCATCTCGGAGCGGTGTGCCGGCTCCGGGGGCGGCGCCATGAGCCCGGCGGGCTGCCGGTCGAGGCCGGCCGTCCGCCGGTCGACCTCCACCGCGTCGGCGGTGTCGGCGTGGTCGACCCGTGCGGGCAGGTCGGTGCGGTTGCGCTCCGCCTCGAGCTCGCTGATCGGGGGCAGGGCCGCGGTGGGCGTCGAGGCGCCCGCCTCCGGTGCGGGAGCGGTCTCGAGGTCGGCGTCCACCACGAACGCCACGAGCGTCTCGGGGCTGAAGGCCCGGCCCACGGAGGACCGGAGCACGGACGCCATCTGGTTCTGGAAGAACTCGCGGGTGAGCTCGTTCGGGACCGCGACGAGCAGCGTGGTGCCGATGAGGCCCTGGGGCTGGGCCAGGGAGATGAACCCCCGGTAGCGCCCCGTGGTCATGGGGTCCTCGTACATGTACTGCACGCATTCGGCCCATTGCGCGCTGAGCGCCTGATTGTCCTGCGTGCCCACGCGTACTCCTGCTGTCGTCGAGATGTCATCGAGCTGTCGTCGGGATGACGAGGCGGTGGACGGGTCGTCCCGGCCCCTCGCCGGGGATCTTGTCCACAGCGTTGTTCACAACGGTGGAAAAGCTGTCGGGGGCCAGCCGCGAGTGCCAGCCTAGAACATGCGCCGAACCTGTTCATAGCCGTTTTCCGGGGGCTCCAGGAACTACAGACGTGTAGTTCGACGCCCGATCCGCGTGGTTCCGCGGCTCCGGCCGGGCCGGTTTTCCACAGGATGTGATGAAGATCCGTGCACAGCTGTGGGTAGGATGTGAACTGCACAGCGGCGCCGGGTCTCCCGGTGCCCGGTCCAGCACTCGACCACCGTTCGACCCGGTTCCGCCCCGGCCGCCCCGCTCCTGCGCCGGCGGCACCGGGGCCCGCGGCCACCCGTCGCTGATTTGACCGCCCCCTGCCCGTTGTCTAGGGTGAAGTAGTCTTTTGTGTCCACTGTCATGCCCATCCGCATGCTCGGACGCATCCACCAGCACCGCTGTGACCGTCCCTCTCCTCCGCGCCGAACCCGGTGCGGTGAGCCCGAGGACGGGCGCACACCCTGACGCCTTTGGAGTAACCAGTGAGCAAGCGGACTTTTCAGCCGAATAACCGCCGTCGCGCCAAGAAGCACGGCTTCCGTGCCCGGATGCGCACCCGCGCCGGCCGCGCCATCCTCGCCGCCCGCCGCAGCAAGGGCCGCACCGAGCTCTCCGCCTGAGCCGGTCCGTGTCGGCGCCGGCGCTTCCGACGACCGCCCCGCGACGGGCGCTCGTCGTCGTGCCGGAGCCGCCCGAGCCGCCGACCGTGCAGGAGCGGGACCGTGCTGCCTGAACAGCACCGGATCCGGACCTCGGCCCAGTTCTCGGCCACCACGCGTTCCGGCGCCCGAAACGGGCGCCGGAACGTCGTCGTCTATGTGCGTCCGACCGGCGAGGAGCACCCGGCCCGGTTCGGCTTCGTCGTCTCGAAGGCCGTGGGCAACGCCGTGCGCCGCAACAAGGTGAAGCGACGCCTCCGGGAGCTCGCCCAGACCACGGTCAGGCAGGCCCCGTACGGTTACGACGTCGTGGTGCGCGCGCTGCCGCCCGCCTCCCGCGCGGACTGGGCGGAGCTGGCCGCCGACTACGCGAAGGCGTGGCGGACGGCGTCCGCGCGGGCCGGGGCTCCCGGGACCGCCGGGACGACGACCACCGCAGCAGACCGACGACCCGCACGGGAGGAGCCGGAGTCATGAGCGAGCACGCTCACGCGCCCGAGGACCTCCTCGCGGCGGCTCCCCACGAGTTCGTCCGCCCGGCGTCCGCGTGGCAGGTCCTGTGGTTCCTGCCCCAGAACGCGCTCATCGCGGGTCTCAAGCTCTACCGGACCATCGTCTCCCCCCTGTACGGGGACGTCTGCCGGTACTTCCCCTCCTGCTCGGCCTACGCCCTCGAGTCCGTCACGGTGCACGGCGTCGTGCGCGGCCTGGGCCTCAGCGTCCGCAGGCTCCTCCGCTGCCACCCCTGGGCGGCGGGTGGGATCGACAGGGTCCCGGACGGGGGCCGGGTCTTCCCCGACTTCGCGTCCCTTCCCCGGATCGTCCTGCTGAACCATCCCACCCTTGCTGAGCGCCACCAGCACCACCCCGCCGGGGCCACCGGTCCCGCGGCCCAAGGAGAGCCTTCCCCATGAACCTGTTCGAAATGATCCTCTTCCCCTTCAGGTGGGTCGTCTCCGCCGTGCTGTGGGTGTTCCACGAGATGCTGACGGCCCTCGGGATGGACCCCGCCGCGGGCATCACCTGGGTGCTGTGCATCGTGGGCCTGACCCTGGTCATGCGCACGCTGACCATCCCGCTGTTCCTCAAGCAGATCAAGTCCATGCGCGGCATGCAGGAGCTGCAGCCGGAGATGGCCAAGCTCCAGGCCAAGTACAAGGGCAAGAAGGACCAGCTGTCCCGGCAGGCCATGGCCCAGGAGCAGATGGAGCTGTACAAGAGCCACGGCTCCAACCCGTTCTCCGCCTGCCTGCCCATCCTGGTGCAGATGCCCATCTTCTTCGGGCTGTTCCAGGTCCTCAACGGCGTGCCCGGGTCCGCGGCCGCCGGCGAGGGCGTGCACGTCCTGAACGCGGCCACCGTGCAGTCCTTCAACGAGGCCACGTTCTTCGGCGCCCCGCTGTTCTCCACGCTGCTCAACCCCGGCGACGGCAACCACGTGGCCACGATCCTCCTGGCGATCGTGATGATCGTCGCGATGTCCGCCTCGCAGTTCTTCACCCAGAAGCAGCTGACGGCCAAGAACATGAGCGAGGCCGCGAAGGCCTCCCCCATGTACCGCCAGCAGCAGATGATGCTGTACCTGTTCCCCCTGGTCTTCGCGATCGGCGGCATCAACTTCCCCATCGGCGTCCTCATCTACTGGACCGTCTCCAACGTCTGGTCCATGGGCCAGCAGTGGTGGGTCATCCGCAACAACCCGACCCCGGGCTCGCAGGCCGAGCAGGAGCTCAACGAGCGCCGCGCCGCCAAGGGGCTCCCCCCGCTCGGCAAGACCGTGGAGGAGCACGAGGCCGACATCGAGGAGCAGCGTGCCCGCGCCGCCGCTGGGCAGCGTCAGCAGCCGGTCGGCAAGAAGCGCCAGAGGCAGCAGGCGAAGCGGAAACAGGCGCGATGACCGCGGCCGGCCGACCCGGCTCGACCCCCTCCCCGCACGGGGCCGGCGCGCCCGGCCCCGTGCTTCCACGGCCCCAGGAGACGACATGACCGACATCCGGCAGACCACCCAGGACGCCGACGACGTGCAGCCCCCCGCGCCGCGCGCCGACGCCGACCGCGGCGCCGGGGCGGGAGCCCCCGCCGCGGAGACCCCGGCCGCAGAGACCGCCGCCGCAGAGACCGCCGCCGTCGATCCGCTCGAGGAGGAGGGCGAGATCGCGGCCGACTACCTCGAGGAGCTGCTGGACACGGCGGACCTCGACGGCGACATCGACATCGAGGTCCGCGACGGTCGCACCTACCTGTCGGTCGTCGCCGACGGGGACGACGTCGAAGGCCTGTCGGCGCTGGTCGGCGAGGACGGCGAGGTCCTGGAGGCCCTCCAGGAGCTCCTGCGCCTCTCCGTGCTGGCCGCCACCGACCGGCGCTCCCGCCTGGTGCTCGACATCGGCGGCTACCGGCTCCGCCGGGCCGGTCAGCTCCAGGACCTGGCCCTGGCGGCCGTGCGAGAGGCACAGGAGACCGGGGAGCGCGTGCACCTCGACCCCCTGTCCGCCTACGAGCGCAAGATCGTGCACGACGTGGTCGCCGAGCAGGGTCTCGTCAGCGAGTCCGAGGGCGAAGGGGCGGCACGGCACATCGTCGTGTCCGTTCCGCAGGGCTGATGGCCGAGGAGCCGCGCCCCTCCCCCGCTCCGCAGGACCCGCCGGTCCCGGACGAGCAGGAGCGGCGCGCCGCCGAGCGGCTGTTCGGCGAGCGGCTGCCGCTGGCGGAGCGCTACGTGGCGCACCTGGCGTCATCCGGCATCGTCCGGGGGCTCATCGGCCCGCGGGAGGTGCCCCGGCTGTGGAGCCGGCACGTGCTCAACTGCGCCGTGGTCGAGGAGCTCATCGCGACCGGCGCCCGCGTGGCCGACGTCGGATCGGGCGCAGGTCTGCCCGGGCTGTGCCTCGCCCTGGCCCGGCCCGACCTGCAGATCACGCTCATCGAGCCGCTGGAGCGGCGCGTGCAGTGGCTGGACGAGGTCGTGGCCGACCTCGGGCTCACGAACGTGCGTGTGCTTCGGGCCCGGGCGGAGCAGGCCCGGGACGAGGTCGGAGAGGTGGACGTGGTCACCGCCCGCGCGGTCTCGGCCCTGGTGGGCCTCGTGGACATCACCCTGCCGCTGCTGCGCGGCACCGGAGAGCTGCTCGCCCTCAAGGGCCGTTCCGCGGCGGACGAGGTGCGCAAGGCGCAGAAGAAGCTGAACCGGCTCGGCGCCCGGTCCACCGAGATCGTCCCGGCCGGGGCGGACCTGCTCGAGGAGCCCACCACGGTGGTGCGGGTCCGGCTCTGAGCACCGCCGCCTGCTCCGCGCGGTGTCGGCGGTAGGCTGGGAGGAGTGTGCCACGGGCGGTGCGCCGAGCTCGGCCACGGGTCGACGGCAACCTGACCTGCGGCGCGGTCCCAGGCACCCCTCCCCCGCGGGAGGCGTGCTCCGACGGAACGAGTTCCAGACGAACCGGGAAGGTGCGCAGTCAGATGCCGATCGACGACGGCGCGGGAAGTCCGCGAGGCTTCGACGCCGAGTTTCCCCCCGATCCGCTTGATCAATCGATCAAGGTTGTTCCTGATCGGGGTACTCGTGTTTCACGTGAAACGGACGGACAGCTGCCCAAGATGACCACAACGATGGCGGAGGACACGCCGCTGGGGAGGAAGCTCGTGGAGGAGACCAGGCGACGCGCCAGGCTGAAGAAGGTCCAGCTGGAGAAGCCCGCCGCAACGCGGATCTTCACGATCAGCAACCAGAAGGGCGGCGTGGGCAAGACGAGCACGTCGGTGAACATCGCGGTGGCCCTCGCCCGACAGGGGCAGAACGTCCTCGTCATCGACAACGATCCCCAGGGCAACGCGTCGACGGCCCTCGGCGTGGAGCACCACTCGGAGGTCGACAGCACCTACGACGTGCTCATCGACGAGATGCCCATCGCCGACGCGGTGAAGCCGTCCGCCGAGGCGGACAACCTGTGGGTCGTCCCGGCCACCATCGATCTGGCCGGCGCGGAGATCGAGCTCGTGTCCATGGTAGCGCGGGAGCACCGGCTCCGCCGGGCGCTCGAGGCGTACGCGAAGCAGCGCGAGGCCGACGGTCTGGAGCGGCTCGACTACGTCTTCATCGACTGCCCGCCGAGTCTCGGGCTGCTGACCCTCAACGCGTTCGTCGCGGCCACCGAGGTGCTGATCCCCATCCAGTGCGAGTACTACGCGCTCGAGGGGCTCAGCCAGCTGCTCAAGAACATCGAGATGATCCAGAAGCACCTGAACCCCGAGCTGTCGGTGTCGACGATCCTGCTCACCATGTACGACGGTCGCACCAACCTCGCGTCGCAGGTGGCCGAAGAGGTGCGCAACCACTTCCCCGCCGAGGTCCTGGAGACCATGATCCCCCGCTCGGTGCGCATCTCGGAGGCGCCGAGCTACCAGCAGAGCGTCATCAGCTACGACCCCAGTTCCACGGGGGCGCTGTCCTACCTGGAGGCGGCGGCCGAGATCGCCCAGCGCGCCCAGCGCTGACGGAGCGGCCCCGGGCCATTCCCCGGCCACTCCCCCGCCCGACGCCCGTCTCCACTTGGAGGCGGGCGTCCTGCTGTTCCCGTCCCGCGCCGGGCGCAAGGGACCCACCGTTCCACGTGAAACGGCACGTCGGAACGCGTGGCTCGGCTAGAATTGTCCGGATTGCCGGGCGAGGGAGAGGAACATCGTGAGCGAACGACGACGTGGACTGGGCCGAGGACTGGGGGCGCTCATTCCGAGTGCACCCGCTGCCGAGGCCCCGGTGAAGGAGGAACAGGGCGCCGACGTCGGCCCGCCTCCGGTGCCGTCGACGAGCGCGGAGGACACGTCCCGGAAGGACGCGGCCCGCACGGATGTTTCACGTGAAACGACGTCCGCCGAAGCCGCACCCGCACGTGCTGAGAATTCGATCGACCAGCCGGACGCAGCAACTGGTACTTCGACGCAGCGGCCCTCAGCCGGCGGAGAGCCAGCCACCAGGACCCGGACCACGTCGAAGGCCGCCGCGCGTCCCGCTGGCGGGACCGCAGACGCAGATGACGTCCCCGAGCAGCCCGAGTCCGCCGAGCCGGCGAAGCGGTCGGCTGCCGGGGGGCGGAGCAGGACTGTCAGCCCTGCGGCGCGGCAGAAGGCCATGAAAGCGCGGATGGACATGGGCGAGGCCCTGCGCAACACCACACTTGTCAGCCGGCCCTCCGACATGTTCTTCCTGCCTTCGGCCGGTACCCCTGACGCCGCGCCGGCGGCTGAATCCGGGGAGACGTCGTCGACGACGACGGAACCCGGTCCGGGGAACCGGGCCGGCGTTTCACGTGAAACATCGCGTCCGAAGGAGGCTCGCCCGTCCGCGGAGGACGTCGAGGCCCCGTCCGGGGGGCGCAGCCGAACCGCGGCGGAGCCGGAGCAGCAGCGACTCGATGTCTCCCCGGCCGGCCCCGCCGCCGCGGGCGATGCGCCGGAGGCGACAGATGATTCCGGCGCAGGAGAGGCGACCGAGGCGACCGCCGTGACGGACCGTCCCGCTTCCGGTACGTCCGCGGGTGATGTTTCACGTGAAACGGACGCGGCGGTCGAGGAGCTGGCGGCGGTGCCCGGCGCCACGTTCGCCGAGATCCCGGTCGCGGCCATCCACCCCAACCGCAAGCAGCCCCGTCAGGTGTTCGACGAGGAGGAGCTCGCAGAGCTCGCGTACTCGATCGGCGAGCTCGGTGTGCTGCAGCCCATCGTGGTGCGACCCACCCGCGAGGACGGGGAGCAGTCGTACGAACTGGTCATGGGCGAGCGGAGGTGGCGCGCCACCCAGCGCGCCGGGCTGCCGACCATCCCGGCGATCGTCCGCGAGACGGCGGACGACGACCTGCTCCGGGACGCCCTGCTCGAGAACCTGCACCGCAGCCAGCTGAACCCGCTCGAGGAGGCCGCGGCCTACCAGCAGCTGCTGGAGGAGTTCGGCGCCACGCAGGAGGAGCTGTCCCGGCGCATCGGTCGCTCCCGCCCCCAGATCAGCAACACGATCCGTCTGCTCCGCCTGCCGCCGCTCGTCCAGCGCCGTGTGGCCGCCGGCGTCCTGTCCTCGGGGCACGCCCGCGCCCTGCTGTCCCTGGCCGACCCCGCGCAGATGGAACGACTCGCGCAGCGGATCGTGGCGGAGGGGCTCTCGGTCCGGGCCACGGAGGAGGCCGTGCAGCTGACGGAGACGGGGGAGCGCAAGCCGCAGCGGGCGGCCGCCCCGGCCGGGCGCAACAAGGAGCGGCTCGACTACATCGCGGAGGCGTTCTCCGACCGCCTGGACACGAGCGTGCGGATCGCCCTGGGCGCCCGCAAGGGCAAGATGACCATCGAGTTCGCCTCGGTGGAGGACCTGAACCGCATCATCGAGGTGCTGGACCCCGGGATGGACCGCACCTAGACCACCGATCGCACGGAAGAGCCCCGGTGTTTCACGTGAAACACCGGGGCTCTTCCGTGCGCCGGGTCCGCCCGGCGGGGCGGTTCAGCGTCCGTTGTACTCGGCGACGTCGTCGACGCTCATGGTGCCCGTGGGCACGTCGTCCTCCGCGAGCAGGAACATGCGCTGCAGACCGAAGACGACGGCCTCGGCCAGGTGGTTCCGGTGCTCGGGATCGGCGAGGGCGGCCCGGTCGGCAGGGCTGGACAGGTAGCCGAGGTCGAGCCAGATGGTCGGCGCGTCCTGGGAGCGCAACAGGTCCCACTGCCGGGCGTGGGTGCCGAGGTCGAGCGCCCCGGTCCGGGCGACCATCTCCTTGAGCACGAGCACCGCGGCCCGTTCGCCGATGGGGGAGTAAATCTCGGAGCGGTCCTGCTCGCCCCAGTAGTAGGAGGCGACACCGCCGGCGGCGGGGGAGGCGTTCCAGTCGCAGTGCAGGGTGACCACCACGGAGTCCGTCCGGCTCCCGGCGACGGCCTCCCGGGTGGAGTCTGCGGTCCGCACGGGCACGCCGCGGCGGTCGTGGAGCTCGCGCCCGGGCGAGACCACCGAGGGGTCGGCACCGATCTCGTGCAGCAGCTCGAAGGCGCGGACGGTGACGTCCCGGGTCACCTCGTCGGCGCGGTCGCGGAAGTCCGGCGCCGCCGAGGCCGGCGGCTGCTGGCCCGCTGCCCCGGACGGGACCAGCACCACGGAGCGGCCGCGCAGGGCCGAGGTGGCCCGCTCCAGGCGGTGGTACTCGCGCAGCGAGAAGGCCTTGGAGGACGTGATGTTCTTGTTGATCCGGGCGAGCGCGGCGATGGTCTCGCGGTCCACCACTCCGGTGGCCCCGAGACCCAGACTCTGCTGGAGCTCCATGACCGCGTGGTGCGTGCTGCTGCCGAACACCCCGTTCAGGTGTCCGTAGTAGAAACCCAACCGGGAGAGGTTGTGCTGCAGCATGCTGACGTCGTCGCCCCGGAGCGGGTGGTCGTCGTCGGCGTAGAGCGGGCGGTCACCGAGGGCGTACTGCGCCTCGTTGAGGCACCGGTCCGTCTCCGGGCCCACCAGACCGTCCACGATGAGCCCGCGCTCCTGCTGGAAGGCGCGCACGGCGGCGTCGACGTGGTCGTCGAAGTAGGAGGGGTTGTTGACGTCCTGCGGGGCGAGGTAGGCCACGGTGACGCCCGCCCGGAGCAGCCGCTCCCGCAGGCTGACCACCCGGCGGCTCGTCATGGTCCGGCGCAGCATCGGTTCGGTGTCGTCGTTGTTCACGGGTGTCCCACGGGTCGGAGGGGTCGGCGTGGCGCCAGGACAGCGGCTCGTCCGCCCCTCCCCGACGGGGGAGGGGCGGACGAGCCCGGGGTGTCGCGGATGTCGGGGGTCCGCTCAGTTCCCGGGAACGAGGTAGTCGGCGAACTCCTTCTCGAGGGCGCTCTTCGGCTTCGCACCGATGGCCTTCTTGACCACCTCGCCGCCGNCCGCCCCTCCCCGACGGGGGAGGGGCGGACGAGCCCGGGGTGTCGCGGATGTCGGGGGTCCGCTCAGTTCCCGGGAACGAGGTAGTCGGCGAACTCCTTCTCGAGGGCGCTCTTCGGCTTCGCACCGATGGCCTTCTTGACCACCTCGCCGCCGGAGAAGAGGTAGATGGCCGGGATGGACGTGATGCCGTACTGCGACGCCACGGCGGGGTTCTCGTCCACGTTCAGCTTCACGACCTCGACGGCGTCGGCGTGCTCGGCGGCGATCGCGTCGAGGACCGGGCCGACCATGCGGCAGGGGCCGCACCACTCGGCCCAGAAGTCCACAATGACGGGCTTGTCCGATTCGAGGACCTCGGTGCGGAAGTCGGCGTCGGTGACGTTCTTGGCGGCGCTCATGTTTCTCCTTGTCCGGGTGCCGGGCGCGCGGTCGGCGTGCCCGGACCGCTCTGGGTGACGTGGTGCGGAAGGCGGATCTGGTTCGATTATGGCCCATCCCGGTCCGGGCGCCGGCGGCGCCCGGACCGGGACGGCTCAGCTGTGCAGGACCGAGCGGTCGTGCAGGGCGGCGAGGTAGTGCTCGGTGTCGACGGCGGCGACGCATCCGGAGCCCGCCGCCGTGATGGCCTGGCGGTAGGTGGCGTCCACGACGTCGCCCGCCGCGAAGACCCCGGCGAGGCTCGTGGTGGAGCTGCGGCCGTCCACGGCGATGGTGCCGTCCACGGTGAGCTCGAGCTGGTCCTTGACCAGGGCGGTGCGGGGATCGGAGCCGATGGCGACGAACAGCCCCGTCACGGGCAGCTCCGAGGTCTGGTGGGACTCCGTGTCACGGACGGTGACGGAGCGGACCTTGTCCTCGCCGTTGATGCCCACGACCTCGGCGTTCCACAGGACCTCGATCTTGGGGTCGTCGAAGGCGCGCTGCTGCATGATCTCGGAGGCGCGGAAGCTGTCCCGCCGGTGGATGATCGTGACCTTGGAGGCGAAGCGGGAGAGGAACGTGGCCTCCTCGAGGGCGGAGTCGCCGCCGCCGACCACCGCGATGTGCTGCTCCTTGAAGAAGAAGCCGTCGCAGGTGGCGCACCAGCTCACCCCGTGGCCGGAGAGCCGCTTCTCGTCCGGCAGGCCGAGCTCCCGGTACGCGGAGCCGGTCGCGAGGATCACGGCGTGGGCGCGGTGCACGGAGCCGTCCTCGAGGGTCACGGTCTTCACCTCGCCCTCGAGCTCGAGGGCGACGACGTCCTCGTAGCGGATGTCGGCGCCGAAGCGCTCCGCCTGCTGCTGCATGTTGGACATCAGCTCCGGGCCCTGGATCCCGTCGATGAACCCGGGGTAGTTCTCCACCTCGGTCGTGTTCATCAGCTCACCGCCCGCGGTCACGGACCCGGCGAAGACGATGGGGTGGAGGTTGGCGCGCGCCGCGTAGACGGCCGCGGTGTACCCGGCGGGGCCGGATCCCACGATGATCACCTCGTGGACGGTCTCGTCGTCCGCGCCGGCCTTCGGCTCGCCGGTCGAGGGGACGAGGTTGAGGGCGTTGATCACGGGACCGAAGTCGGGGCTCACTGTTCTGCAGACCTTCCGTACAGGGAGCGGCCGGGCACGCCGACCGCAGGGACCACTGGCACAACGGGGCGCGCGCGGCGGATATTCCGGTTTTTCGAACTCGTTTTTCTGCACCCACG
>NZ_KB714684.1:0-195194 GCF_000349605.1 Kocuria sp. UCD-OTCP | reverse complement strand
CGGGGCTTCAAAACCGCGTCGAAAAGGATCTCGCCGATCCGCAGGCCGTGGTTGAACCCGGCGATGGGGTTCGTCAGCTGCGGCAGCTGCGTCCAGTTCACGATCACGTACTGCTGGTCCTCGTCCTGGGCGGCCGCGGCGAGCGGAACCGTGATCTCCGGGCCCGTGAAGGAGCCGGAGGCCACCTGGTCGGCGCCGTCCAGGCTCGGGGTGTCGTTGACGTACACGTCGAACATCCCGCCCGAGCCGGCCGACTGGCTGAGCCTGAGCGTCTCCACGGGCGCGGGCTCCTCGAGCTGCACGGCGAGGCCGACGCTCGGCGTCCGGTTGCCGAAGTTCGGGTCGGAGAACCCGTAGCTGATCCAGTAGGTGGACGGGTTGCCGTCGACGATCTGGCCCAGCTGCGCGTCCTGGTCGGCCATGAAGCCCGGGTCGGTCGGCACCACCCGGGTGACGGCGCGGGGCTCCGGCTCGGCGGCCGGGGCCTCCGGCTCGGGGCTGGGCTGCACCTGCTCCGCCCCGGCCTGCTCCTCGGCCGGCGCGCTCACGGCGGGCTCAGGGCTCTCCGACCCGGCGAAGAGTCCGCCCAGCCGGTCGAAGCTGAACACCACGGCACCGATCAGCAGGGCCAGGAGCAGGAGCAGGAGCAGCAGCAGGCCCCGGCCGCCCTTCTGCGGCCGGTCCGCGGTCGCCTCCCGGCGCGGCGGCGCGGCCGCGGCCGCCTCCTCCGGCCCGTGGGGCGTGTCCGGGTGCCCGTCGTCGTAGTCGTCGTAGCTGTCGTAGCGGTTGTCGCCGTCGTAGCCCGGGTCGATGTCCGTCCCGGCCGTGCGGACGGCCGAGGCCGCCGTGCCGCTCGCCGCCGCGCGGTCGAAGAGGGTCGAGCGGGTCGAGGTGGCGCTGACCCGCACCGGCCGGCCGAGACGGGTGCGCACCGAGGGGGCGGGCGCGGCGTCGTCGTACGAGTCGTCGTCCCGCCACCGGGTGACCTTGGGCTGGGGGGCCGCGCCGCCGAGGTCGTCGGAGGCCTCGGTCGCGACCACGGGGGTCGGGCTGGTGGGGTCCGGCTCGTCGTACACGTAGGACCCGGGGCCGCTGCCGCGCGGGGCGCCGAAGATGTCGTCGCTGAGGGACTCGTCCTCGACGTCGTCCGGCTCCACGAGCAGGGAGTCCAGCATGTCCGCGGCCGGGGTGTGCGAGGTCACGAGGTAGGTGTGCGCCTCCGCCTGGCCCAGGTCCAGGATCTGGAAGGGGGCGCCGATGCTGCCGTTGGCCATGGAGCGGGCGTTCTCCACGAGCAGGGACGTGTGCCGCTCCGCGGGCAGCAGGATCGACACGCGGCGGCCGAGGATCTGGTCCTGTCCCTCGAGCACGCGGTCGCCCTCGGCGGTGGCCAGCACGTCGGTGACGACCTTGTAGCGGCCGCCGAGGACGGAACCGAGCTTCATCGGTGCGGGCACGTTGGCTCCCTGGGGGTCGGGAATCCGCGGCGGGGGCCGGAATTCGCGGGCGGGGGTGGCCGGCGGGGCAGAAGGGGTGTTCCTGACCCACGTCACCGACCACTCAGCACTTTACCGGTCCCGGCCTCCCGCGGCCGAGAGCCTCGTCACACGGCCGGTCCGGGCGCTCGCTCCGCTCGCTCCGCCCGGTCCGCCCGGTCGGGGCGGTCGGGGCGGTCAGCGGCCGAGGCGCGCGAGGAGCGGGCGCACGAGGCTGTCGAGCTCCCGGACGCGGCAGAGCTTGAGGGCGCCCAGGTAGGCGATCCCCATGACGGTCCCGCCCGCGGCGACGGTCGCGATCGCCGTCAGCTGGTTGGTCCAGGGGAAGCCGGCGGGGTCGTATCCGCCGAGCAGGAACAGGGCCACGGCACCCACCGCGCCGGCGAGCAGGGACGCCACGAGGATCCGGGCGTGGGAGTCCACGATCCGGGCCACGTCGTAGTCCCCGATCCGGCGGACCAGGACCACGTGGTAGATCAGCGCGCTCAGGACGTTCTGGGCCGCGTAGCACGCGGCGACCGCGAAGACGATGAGGTCCGGCGGGACGAACGACCAGATCAGCAGCGCCGAGACCACGGTGAAGAGGGCGACGCCGACCTGCACGAGGAACGGGGTGCGGGCGTCCTCCTGCGCGTAGAACGCCCGGCCGAGCATGAAGGACACCGACATGAAGGGCGCGCCGATCGCGATCACCGTGATCACCTGGCCGACCACGGCCCCCGCGGAGGGGACGCCGCCGCTGAAGAGCATGCCGAGGGGGCCGGCGAAGACCACCAGGGCGACGGTGGCGAAGACGGTCGCCACCCCGGTGATGCGCAGGCTCGAGGACAGGGACGCGACCATCCCGGCCCGGTCCCCGTCCGTCGAGGCGGCGGCCATCCGGTTGAACAGCACCGTGGCGATGGACAGCCCGATCACCCCGTGCGGGAGGGAGTACAGCATCGAGGCCTGGTTGAGGGCCGCCACGCCCGCGATCTGCTGCGGCGGGTCCATCGCGAGGTACTCCGGGCGGTAGCCGGTGGGGATCGCCGCGACCTTGGTCAGGGTCAGGAACGCCAGGTTGGCGAGGACCCCGGTGGCGAGGGTCCAGCCCGCGAGCCGCGCCGCGGTGGAGAGGCCGATGCCGCGCCAGCCGAACTTCGGGCGCAGTCCCAGCCCGAGCCGGCGCAGCGGCCAGAACAGCACGAGGGCCTGGGCCGCGACGCCCACCGTGGCCATGGCCGCCAGCCAGAAGGTCTTGGCCGGGGACCAGTTCTCGAGGGTGTGTACCGTCTCGGCGTACGCCCCGAACTGCTGGACGAACACGAGCAGCGCTGCGATGGCCACCACGTTGTTGACCACCGGCGCCCACATGTACCAGCCGAAGGCGCCGCGGGCGTTCAGGACCTGCCCCACCACGGTGTAGAGGCCGTAGAAGAAGATCTGCGGGAACGTGAACAGCGCGAACGTCAGCCCGAGCGAGAGCTGCTCCTCGGTCCAGTCGGTGCCCATGGTCCGGATGATGGGTCCCGCCAGCAGCACCACGACCGCCGTGACCCCCAGCAGGGCGAGCACGGCGAGGGTGAGCAGGCGGGCGATGTAGTCGGCCCCGCCGTCGTCGGCGGTCCTGGAGGCCTTGATGATCTGCGGCACCAGGACGGCGTTGAAGATGCCGCCCGCCACGAGGACGTAGATCAGGTTCGGCAGCGTGTTCGCGAGCTCGAAGACGTCGGAGACGGTCGTGATGGAGCCGATCGCCACCGTGATGAGGACCGTCTTGACGAACCCCAGCGCGCGGGAGACGAGCGTGCCCGAGGCCATGATGGCGCTGGAGGCCGCGCCCGAGCGGCGGGCCGGGGCCGCCGGGGTGCCCTTCCCGGCCGGCCCGGAGGGCTCCGCGGTCTCAGAGCTGGTGGATGATGTATTCACGGGCGATGTCGGCGATGCGCCGTTCGTTGGGGAAGGACAGCTTCCGGCCGAGGTCGTCGATGTTCACCCAGGCGACGTCCACGGCCTCGTGGTCGGGGTCGTTGTCCGTGGTGAGGTGACCGCCCGTGGCGCGCAGCAGGAAGTGGTGCACCGTCTTGTGCACGCGGTGCCCGGAGACCGTGAACCAGTAGTCGATGCTGCCCAGCGGGCTCAGCACCTCACCGGCGATGCCGGTCTCCTCCTCGATCTCGCGGATCGCGGCTTCCTCGTTGGACTCCTCGCCCTCGGGGTGGCCCTTGGGCAGGCACCACTCGAGGCGCCCGCCGCGGTTGATCCGGGCGATGATGGCCACCGGGTGGGAGGGCGCGCCGAGGTCGACGACGATCCCGCCGGCGGAGACTTCCTCGACCGTGGGCAGCGCAGCGGCCGGCGCGGTCGGCCGCTTCTTCGGTGCGCTGGGTACGGGGAAAGCCATGTCTCCTACCTTGCCACAATCGCCCGGGCTCCCGCCGGAGCGGGGGAGGGACTCCGGCGGTCGGTTCCGGCGGGGCCGCGGCGGCCGGGTCCGCGCCCCGGGGTCTGGAACAATGGGCGGCACCATGACGCAGCTCCCCGACGCCCACGCGATCCACCCCGCCGCCCTCGACCTGGGGCGGCGGTTCTCCGCCGCCGGCCACGAGCTCTCCCTCGTGGGCGGGCCCGTGCGGGACCTCTTCCTCGGCCGGCCCTCCCTGGACCTGGACTTCACCACCGACGCGACGCCCGAGGAGACGCTCGCCGTGGTCACGGGGTGGGCGGACGCGGTGTGGGAGATCGGCCGCGCCTTCGGGACCATCGGGATGCGCCGCGGCGACGTCCAGCTGGAGGTGACCACCTACCGGGCCGAGGCCTACGACGCGGACTCCCGCAAGCCGCAGGTGGCCTTCGGCGACTCCCTCGAGGACGACCTGTTCCGCCGCGACTTCACCATCAACGCCATGGCGCTGCGGCTGCCCGGCCTGGAGCTCGTGGACCCGCACGGCGGGATCAAGGACCTGCACGCTCGGGCGCTGCGCACCCCGGGCGCCCCGGAGGACTCCTTCTCGGACGATCCCCTGCGCATGATGCGCGCCGCCCGCTTCGCGTCCCAGCTCGACGTCGAGGTGGCGCCCGAGGTGCGCGCGGCCATGACCGGCATGGCGGAGCGCATCGCGATCGTCTCGGCCGAGCGCGTGCGGGAGGAGCTCGTCAAGCTGGTCTGCGGGCGCCGGCCCCGCCGCGGCATCGACCTCCTGGTGAGCACGGGGCTCGCCGAGGTCGTGCTGCCCGAGGTGCCCGCGCTCCAGCTCGAGACGGACGAGCACCACCGGCACAAGGACGTCTACCAGCACTCCCTGACCGTCATGGAGCAGGCCGCGGCCCTGGAGTCCGGTCCGGACGGCCCCGTGCCCGGGCCCGACTTCGCGCTGCGCTTCGCCGCGCTCATGCACGACGTCGGCAAGCCCGCGACCCGGCGCTTCGAGGAGTCCGGTGCCGTGAGCTTCCGCCACCACGAGGTGGTGGGCGCGAAGCTCACGGCCAAGCGGATGCGGGCCCTGCGCTTCGACAACGACACGATCAGGACGGTGGGCCGGCTGGTCGAGCTGCACATGCGCTTCTACGGCTACGGGGACGCCGAGTGGACCGACTCCGCCGTGCGCCGCTACGTCCGGGACGCCGGGGAGTGCCTGGAGCGGCTGCATCGGCTCACGCGGGCGGACGTGACCTCCCGGAACCGGCGGAAGGTGGCACGGCTCGCCGCCGCCTACGACGACCTCGAGGCGCGGATCGAGGAGCTCTCCGCGCGCGAGGAGCTCGACGCCGTGCGGCCGGAGCTGGACGGCGAGCGGATCATGGCGGTGCTCGGCATCCCGCCGGGGCCGGCGGTGGGCCGGGCCTACAAGTTCCTGCTGGACCTGCGCCTGGACGAGGGGGAGCTGGGGCCGGAGGAGGCCGAGCGGCGGCTGCGGGCCTGGGCCGCGGACACCCTGTGAGCCCCCGGTCCGGCGCCGGCGCCGCCGGGAACGCCCTCTGTTGCCCCCGGAGTGCATATATCGGTGAAGGCATATCTTCCGACCTCACCGCGGTCCTTCGGGCCGGGATCGGGGCGGGCGTGCTGCGCGGACGGCGGGAGGGGCCGTGAGCCCCCTGGGCGGGTCCCGGGGCGGCCACCGGGCGCTGCTCGTCGGCCTGAGCCTCTACGCGGTCATGACGGCCTGGCTGCTGCGGCTGCCCTGCCGGGTGCCCGGCTGGGGCGCCGCGGAGAGCCTGCCCGCGCTGTGCGCCACCGAGATCGCGCCCGGCGAGGCGTCCGGGGCGGGCGGGTTCTTCACGGGCGGGCCCGCGGGGGACCAGCCCGCCCTGGTCGGGATGATCACCACGGTGGTCGGCTGGTTCGCGGCCCGCCTCTCCGCGCTGTTCGGGACGGACGTGGACCGGGGCGTGTTCGCCGACCTCTCCGTGCTGCTGCTGGCCCTGGTGTGGATCGGCACGGTGGCCGCGGTCTCCGCGCTCTCCGGCAGGCGCGGCGCGGACGCGTTCGTGCTGGCGCTCGCACCGGTGGCGGTCCTGGTGGGCTTCGGCACGTGGGACCTGTGGGCCGTGCTGCTGATGATGCTGGCGCTGCTCTTCCACGTCCGGGGAAGCCCCGTGCCGGCGGGGATCCTGCTGGGTCTCGCGGCGTCCGTGGCGCTGTTCCCCCTGGTGGTCCTCCTGGCCGTGCTGCTCCTGGCCGTGCGGTACCGGCAGTTCCGGGACTTCGCGGTGGTCCTGGCCGGGACGCTGCTCACCTGGGCGCTGGTCAACGGGCCGTTCCTGCTCTCCGCCCCGGACCGGTGGCTCCGGCAGCTCCGCCTGCCCTGGGACGGGCCCGTGGAGGGCTCCTCCTCCTGGGGCGTCTGGGCCCGGGTGGAGCAGGCGCGCACGGGTGCGGCCCCGGACCCGGCGGGGGCGGGGCAGTGGGTGCTCCTGGCCCTCGTGCTGGGTCTCGTGGCGGTGCTCGTGCTGACCCTGCTCACCCGGCAGGAGCCCAGCGTCGTCCAGATCGCGTTCCTCCTGCTGGCCGTGCTCGTGCTCTCCGGCCCCGCCTACTCCCTCGTCCACGTGCTCTGGCTGGCGCCCCTCGTGGTGCTCAGCCGGCGCAACTGGCTCGAGTTCGCCGCCTGGCAGCTCGTCGAGGTCCTGTGGTGGACCACCCTGGTCCTGCCCGAGCCGACCTGGCCGGTGCTGCCCGGGCTCGGCCTGATCGGCTGGGACGCGCAGGACCTGCTCGCGGCAGTGCGCGTGCTGCTCCTCGTCCTCCTGGTGGTCGCGGTCGCGGTCGACGTCCTGCGGGGTGGTCAGGCGCGGCGGATCGGGCTCTCCGAGGCCGGTTGAGCGTCCCGGCTCCGCCGGGAGGGGGAGACCGGCGGCCGCCACGCCCGCACGGGTTCATCCTGACGGCGGTGCCGTCCCGCGCCGGCTCTCCCGTAGGTTGGTGGCGGAGAAGAACAGACGAGTGCTCGGGAGGAGCGCCGGTGATCGAGATCGAGAACCTGACGAAGACCTACGGCGGCAAGACGGCGGTGGACGACGTCAGCTTCACCGTCCGCCCCGGCAAGGTGACCGGGTTCCTGGGGCCCAACGGGGCCGGCAAGTCGACCACGATGCGCCTCGTCGTCGGGCTGGAGTCCGCGACCCGGGGCCACACCCGCGTCAACGGCAGGCCGTACGCCCAGCACCGGGCGCCGCTCGCGGAGGTCGGGGTGCTGCTGGACGCGAAGGCGGTCCACCCCCGGCGCACCGCGCGCGCGCACCTCTCGGCGCTCGCCGCGACCCACGGCATCGCGAAGTCCCGCGTCCAGGAGGTCGTGGACCTCACGGGGCTCGGGGCCGCGGCCGACAAGCGGGTGGGAGGCTTCTCCCTCGGCATGGGCCAGCGCCTCGGGATCGCCGCGGCGCTGATCGGCGACCCGCACACCGTGATCCTCGACGAGCCCGTCAACGGACTGGACCCCGAGGGCGTGGTGTGGGTGCGCCACCTCGCCAAGTTCCTCGCCTCGGAGGGCCGCACGGTCTTCCTGTCCTCCCACCTCATGTCCGAGATGGCGCAGACCGCCGACCACCTCGTGGTGATCGGCCGGGGCCGGATCCTCGCGGACGCGCCGATCCAGCAGATCCTCGCCGGGGGCCGCACGCGCACCCGGCTGCGCGCCACCGACCGGGAGGCGATGCGCCGCGCCCTGCAGGGCACGGACGCCGGCATCACGGAGTTCGACGACGACGGGCTCCTGGTTACGGGGCCGGAGCCGCGGCGCATCGCCGAGGCCGCCCTCTCCCACGGGGTGCTGGTCCACGAGCTCACCCCCCTCACGGAAACCCTCGAGGACGTGTACATGGCCATGACCCAGAACGAGGTCGAGTACCGCTCCGGCGGCGCTCCCGCACCGACCGACCCGGCGCCCTGGGCGGGCGCCGACGCACGAACCGGAGACCGAGCATGAGCACCAGCACCTCGACCGCCCCCCACCCGCAGACCGGTACCCCGGAGCGCACCGGGCCGTCCGACCCCGCGTCCCGGGTGCGGCTGGGCTTCGGCCGGGTCCTGCACTCCGAGTGGATCAAGTTCCGCTCCCTGCGCTCGCACTGGATCCTGCTCGGCGTCGCCCTGCTCCTCTCCCTCGGCTTCGCAGCGCTGGGCGCCTGGAGCACCACGTCGCTGCAGAGCTTCAACGAGCAGGCCGCGCAGGAGCAGGTCGACGAGTCGCTGGACGGACGGTCCCCGGAGGAGCTCGGGCTCACCGAGGAGGAGGTCCAGCAGCAGCAGGACGCGTTCGCCGCCGAGTCGGACCAGCAGATCGCCGCGCAGTCCGACATTGCCCTGCCGGACGGGATGGGCTTCAGCGAGTACCTGGCCATGACCAGCGCCAACAGCGGTCTGCAGCTCGTCATGCTGCTCCTGGGAGCGCTGGCCGTGCTGTTCATCGGCTCCGAGTACGCCACCGGCGCCATCCGCACCACCATGACGGCGGTGCCGCGGCGCACCCCGGTGATGCTCGCCAAGACCGTGGTGCTCTCCGTGGTCGCGTTCCTCTTCGGGGTGCTCAGCGGGCTCCTGTGCCACCTCGTCGTCCAGCCGGTCCTGGCGGGCGGGGACCTCGGCTACGACGTGTGGCAGGAGCCCGTCCTGCTCAACGTTCTGGCGGTGGGCGTCTTCTACATGGTCACCGCGTGGCTGGGCTTCGGGCTCGGGGCCCTGCTGAAGTCCACGACGTGGGGGATCGTGGTGCTCGTGGTGCTGGTAATGGTCCTGGAGATCGTGCTGTTCGCGCTGTCCTTCGAGTGGCTCGAGGACGTCAAGCCGTACTCCCCGGGGGCGGCCGGCACCCAGCTGACCACGATGTACCAGTCCGCCGACCCGGTGCTCACCCACGTGGAGTCCGGCCTCGTCTACGGCGCCTGGGGCCTGGTGCTCGTCGCGGCCGGGATCCTGGCCACCCGGAGGCGCGCGCTCTAGCGGTTCTTCCGTCCCGGCGGCGACGCCGGCCCTACGATGTGAGCTGGTGGGCCGGGACGCGGCCCGCACCGTCCGGGCCGAGTGCCGGATGGACCCCTGGGGAACGGGAGCTGCGGTGTCGGTGTCACGGGAGCGGGAGGCCGGCGAGGCCCTCTCCGCGGTCGACGCCCGGGGCCTGCGGCGGACCCTGCTGCACTGGCTGACGGTCGTGGTGGTCCTCGTGACCGTGTTCAGCTCCGTGGTCAACTGGGTCTTCGTGGACCGGGAGCCGCAGGACCCGGTGGCCACGTGGCTCGGCGGGCTCGAGAACGGGCGCTCGCGGCAGCTGCTGTCCCGCACCGAGGCCGTCGTGGCGGACCCCACCCTGAACATCTTCTCGAACCGCGTGTACCGCAACGCCGCGGGGCGGATCGGCGGCTACGAGATCCTGGGCGTGGACCGCCGCGGGAGCCGCGCCGAGATCCGGGCGCGCGTGTGGTGGGACGGACCCGACGGCGCCCGGGACCGGGAGGAGGTCCACGTCTACGGGGTGCACCAGGTGCGGCGCAGCGGTCCCTTCAACGACCAGTGGCAGCTCGACTCCCCGGACGCGGCCCCCTTCTCGATCCACCTGCCCGCCCCCCTCGACGAGCTCTCCGTCAACGGGGAGACCGTCCGCCCGGACCCGGACGACCGGGTGCCCGACCCCGAGGGCCCCGGCGGCACCTGGCGCTTCGAGGCCCTGCCCGGGAACTACGCGATCGGGCTGCCCGGGAACTCCTACTACACGGCGGACCCGCCCCTGGAGCCGCACACCGTGGCGTTCCGGGATCCGGCACCGGCCTCGGTGGCGCTGCGGATCGAGCCCTCCCCGAGGATGTGGCAGGAGGTCGACGACCGGATCGAGGAGTGGCTGGAGAGCTGCACCGCCTCGGACGAGCTGTCCCCCGAGGACTGCCCCTCGTCCCGGCGCTGGGCGGCCCCGCAGGAGCCGCTCGAGCCGTCCGCGGCGGCGACCGGGGCGCCGGACCCGGAGATCACCGGCGTCCGGTGGCGGCTGGTCTCCCGGCCCGCCCTGGTCCTGGTCCCGGACCCGGCGGACCCGCTGCGCTGGACGGCGGACGCTCACCGGCCCGCGGAGGCGCGGCTGAGCTACGAGGAGGACGGGGAGACCGTCACGGAGCGGATCGAGTTCCCGGTCCGCGCCGCCGTGCGCTCCACGGGCCAGAGCGCCGACATCGAGGTGGGCCTGGACTAGACCGGTGCTCCCGTGGCTGTGGTGGCCCTGGCGGCTCGGCGCCCCGGGGTACTGCCCCTCGGGGGTGTCCCGGCGTCTCTGAGCGTCTGCGTCCGGGGGACCGGCTCAGCTCGCCGGGACGGCCGTGACCTCGCCGTCGACCAGGGCGAACACCCGGTCACCGGGACGGTAGTCCACGAGCGGGCCGTCGACCATCCGGGACATGGCCTCGGTCCCGTCCGAGAGCCGGAAGGCCACGAGCGTGTCGTGGCCGTGGTAGTCCACGCGGGTCACCACGGCCGGCTCGCCGCGCCCGGCCTGCGGGGTCCGCTTGTGCGCCAGGAGCACCTGCTCGGGCCGGACCACCGCGGCCATCGGCCCGGTCCAGGGGCGGTCGTCCTGGCGCAGGACCAGCGGCCCGAGGGGGGAGTCGCGCCGGGTGCCGGCCGTGGCGCCGTCCAGCGGCACGAGGACGGCCTCGCCCACGAAGCCCGCCACCCACGCGTCCGCCGGCTGCCGGTAGATCTCCGCCGGGGTGCCGACCTGGCGGATCCGGCCGCCGTTCATCACGGCCACCCGGTCCGCCATGGACAGGGCCTCCCCCTGGTCGTGGGTCACGAGGATCGCCGTGGCGCCGTCCTCCCGCAGCGCCCGGCGGACGTCCCGGCGCAGCTCCGAGCGCAGGGAGGCGTCGAGGGCGCTGAAGGGCTCGTCGAGCAGCACGAGGGGCGGCCGAGGGGCCAGCGCCCGAGCCACGGCCACGCGCTGGCGCTGTCCGCCCGAGAGCTCGTGGGGCATCCGGGCACCGTACCCGCCGAGGCCCACCAGCTGGAGGCACTGCTCCACCCGGGCGGCCCGGTCCTTGCGGCCGCGGCGCAGCCCGTAGGCCACGTTGCCGGCCACGTCCAGGTGCGGGAACAGCGCCCCCTCCTGCGGGACCACCGCGACGTGCCGCCGGTGCGGGGGCACGTGGACGCCCGGCAGCGCCACGAGGCGGCCGCCCAGCGCGATCCGCCCCTCGTCGATCTGCTCGAAGCCCGCCACGCAGCGCAACAGCGTGGTCTTGCCGCAGCCCGAGGGGCCCAGCACGGCCACGAACTCGCCCGAGCGCATGCTCAGGTCCACGCCCTGCAGCGCCCGGACGGGGCCGAAGGACTTCCCGACCCGGTTGATCGCGACGTCAGTCATGGATGATCAGCTCCTCGTCCAGGATGCGGGCCGGTGTCCGGGTCCGGGTGGTCGTGACCACGCCGCTGCGGCGGACGAGGGCCCACGTGGGGATCGTCGCGAGCAGCACCAGGAGGAAGGCATAGGGGGCGGCCTCGGCGTAGCGCTGGTAGCTGGTGGCCTGCCACAGCTCGGTGGCCAGCGTGTCCAGCCCCGTGGGCCGCAGCATGAGCGTGGCGGGCAGCTCCTTCATGCAGGTGAGGAACACCAGGGCCGCGCCGGCGCCGATGCCGGGCAGGGTCAGCGGCAGGGTCACCGAGCGGAAGACCTGGGCGGGGGAGCGGCCCAGCGACGTGCCCACCTCCTCGAGCGCCGGCGGTGCCTGCGCCGCGGCGCCGGTCACCGCCGCCACGCCCAGCGGCAGGAACAGGGTGGCGTAGGCGAACGCCAGCAGCCACGTGGTCTGGTAGAGCGGCATCAGGACGGTCACGCCGAGGAAGACCAGGGACAGTCCCACCACCACCCCGGGGAGGCTGTGCGCGAGGTAGGCGGCCCGTTCGGTCAGGGCGCTGAGCCGGCCGGGGTGCCGGGCGGCGAGGATGCCGATGGGCAGGGCCAGGACCATGGTCAGCAGGGCGCCGGCCAGGGACACCGTGAGGGAGCCCGCCGCGGCCGTGAGGACCTGCCCCCAGGAGTCGGCGCGGGACGTGCCCGCGGTCATCCACCGCAGCATCGAGACGGCGGGCACCCCCAGCGCCAGCAGGGCCGTGGCGGTCAGCACCGCCGCGGCCGCCCACCGGCTGCGGCCCAGGTCCAGGGTGCTCGTGGCCCGGCCCGCGCCGGCGGACTCGTAGCGGGCGTCCCGCCGCCGGGTGCGGCCCTCGAGGGTCAGCACGAGCACCGTCAGCAGGACGAGGATCGTGGACAGGCTCAGGGCGGTGGCCCGGTCGAAGCCGGCGCTGAAGGCCGTGAAGATGGCCCGGGTGAAGGTGTCCACGCGCAGGATCGAGACGGCGCCGAAGTCCGAGAGGATGTAGAGGATCGCCAGCAGCCCGCCGCCGGCGATGGCCGGGCGGACCTGGGGGAGGGTCACGGTGGTGAGCGTGCGCCACGGCCCCCGGCCCAGGGAGCGGGCCACCTCCTCCTGGGCCACGTCCGCGCCCGCGAACGCGGCGGCCACGGGCAGGTAGACGTACGGGTAGGTGTAGAGCGTCAGCACCACCACCGCCGCGCCGAAGCCCTCGAAGCGGGCCGCGGAGGACCACAGGTCCGCGACCGACACCCAGGTGTAGGCGGCGACGTAGCTGGGCACGGCCAGGGGCAGGGCGGCCAGCACCGCGAAGCCACGGCGGAACGGCACGTTCGTCCGGGTCACCAGGTAGGCGCTGCCCACCCCCAGCACGAGGGAGCCCGCCGTGACGACGAGGGCCAGGGCCAGGCTCGTCGCCGCCAGCCGGGCCGTGCGCTCCGTGGTGACCAGCTCCCACCAGGCGCCCACGCCGCCCTGCCCGGTCCGCACCAGGATGTAGAACAGGGGCACGAGCGCGACCACCGCGGCCAGGACGGCCGCGGTGGTCAGGACGGAACGGGGGCGCCGTGCGCTCAGCTGAGACCAGCCTCCGAGATCATCGTCACGGTGGTCTGCAGGTCCTCGAGATCGTTGAGGTCGACCTCGGGCACCTCGAGGGTGTCGAGGGCCGGCAGGCCCTCGGGCGGGTCGACCGACTCGACCATCGGGTACTCGTGGGTCTCGTCCCGGAAGTACTCCTGGCCCTGCTGGCTCAGCAGGTGGTCGACGAAGGCCTGGCCGTCAGCGTCCTCCTGCTCGTTGACGAGGCCCACGCCGGAGACGTTGACCAGCGCGCCGGTGTCGCCGTCGGGGAAGAAGTGCAGGGAGGCGGCGAGGTCCTCGGCGGGCGTGCCCTCCTCCTGGGCCAGCTCGTAGAGGTAGTAGTGGTTGACGAGACCGGTGTCGATGACGCCCTCGTTGACGTCGGAGACGATCATCCCGTTCTTCTCGCGGATCTGCGGGTCGTTCGCGGCGAGGTCGTCGAGCCACTGGCGGGTCCGCTCGTCACCGTGCTCCACGCGCATGGCCGTGACGAACGCCTGGAAGGACGCGTTGGTCGGGGCGATGCCCACACGGCCCTCCCACTCGGGCTCCGTGAGGTCGAAGACGGAGGCGGGCAGCTCCGCCTCGGGGACCGCCTCCTCGTTGTAGACGAGCACGCGGGAGCGACCGGTGACGCCCACCCAGGTGCCGTCCTCCGCGCGGTAGGTCTCGGGGACCTGCTCCGTGGTCTCCGCGGGCAGCTCCGTGAGCAGACCCTCCCCGGAGACGGCGGCCAGGGCGCCGGCGTCCTGGGCGAGGAACACGTCCGCCGGGGAGTTCTCGCCCTCCTCGAGCAGCTGCGCCGCCATCTCGGCCGTGCCGCCGTAGCGGACCTCCACCTCGATGCCCGTCTCCTCGCTGAACCGGTCGATCAGCGGCTGCACGAGCGCCTCGTCGCGCCCGCTGTAGACCGTGAGGCTGTTGTCGCCGCCGCCGGTGCCCGCGGTCTCCTCGGCGCCGGTGGTGCCGCCGGTCTCCCCGGAGCCGCACGCGGCGAGTCCGAGCGCCAGGGCAGAAGTGGTCAGCAGGCCCGCGGTGCGGGCGAGGGGTCGGGCAGTGCGCAAGGTCGGCTCCTGGAGTGGCGCGGAAGTCGTGGGTCCCGGTGGTCCCTGTGACTTAGGACATCCTCAGTCCAGCACGGATGCGCCCCTGGGTGCAATTCGGGCACAGAAGTATGATTTATCGGGTCACAGCTCCGGAATACCGGCCGCCGGCGAACGGTTGAACGGGTCAGGACGTCCGCCGAGGACGCTCCGCAGCAGTTCCTGTCCGCCCTTCCCGCAGCCCGATCCCGGGCGCCCCGAAAGGATCCGCGTGGCTCCCGAGCCCGAGTACTACCGCCCCGTCCCGCTGAACAACGACCCCGGCCGCGCCGGGTACTCCCGGGCGCCCCACGGGCAGCCGTTCGGCGGGCAGCCGTTCGGCGGGCAGCCCTTCGGCGGGGGCGGGCGCGGCGCCCCGTACCCCGGGCCGCCCGTGGTCAACGTGGTGGGCGGGAAGTCCGTGGTCCTCGCCTACGTCCTGTGGCTCTTCCTGGGCTGGCTGGGCATCCACAAGTTCTATCTGCGCCAGCCGATCTGGGGCCTGATCTACCTGTTCCTCGGCGGCCTGGGCTGGACCCTCGCGGGGGTCGGCGTCGGAATCCTGTTCCTGATCCCGTGGATGCTGCTGATGTTCGTGGACGTCTTCACCATGCCGTTCCGCACGGCCCTCGTGAACGCCTCGATCGCCCGCAGCGCCTACCGGTACTGAGCCCCCGTTCCCTGACCACCGCGGTGACCGCGCCCGCCCCGTTGGGCGCGGAGCCGCGGGTGTAGTAGTGTTGTGAGGTCTGTGTGCCCGCCGCCCGACGTGCGGTGCCGGCGCGCGGACGACGCTACAGAACCTCCTGCTGCGGAAGGACCGCAGCCGCTCAGCCCGAAGGAGGTGGGTTCGAACATGCGTGAGTACGAACTGATGGTGATCATCAACCCCGAGGTCGAGGATCGTGCCGTGGAGCCGACTCTCAAGAAGTTCCTCGAGGTCGTCACCAAGGACAACGGGACCGTCGACACCGTCGACATCTGGGGCCGTCGTCGCCTCGCCTACGAGATCCAGAAGAAGACCGAGGGCATCTACGCGGTCGTCCGCTTCACCGCGACCCCGCAGACCACCCAGGAGCTCGACCGCGTCCTGAACCTCAACGAGGCCATCATGCGCACCAAGATCATCCGCCCGGAAGAGCAGAAGATCTCCGCCGAGTAAGGACTTCACAACTGATCACCGAGGGCGCCCCGACCGGGCGCCCGGTGAGATGCTTGAGAGATCCCAGCACGTCCCGCACGACCGCGAACATCCTCGACCCGGGAGGTCCACATGGCTGGTGACACCGTCATCACCGTAATCGGCAACCTGACCGCTGACCCCGAGCTGCGCTTCACCCCGTCGGGTGCGGCGGTGGCCAACTTCACCGTTGCGTCCACGCCCCGCACCTTCGACCGCCAGTCCAACGAGTGGAAGGACGGGGAGACCCTGTTCCTCCGCTGCTCCGTGTGGCGCGAGGCGGCCGAGAACGTGGCGGAGTCGCTGCAGAAGGGCATGCGCGTCATCGTCCAGGGTCGGCTCAAGTCGCGGTCCTACGACACCAAGGAAGGCGAGCGGCGCACCGTCACCGAGCTCGACGTCGACGAGGTCGGTCCTTCCCTGCGCTACGCCTCCGCGAAGGTCAACCGCAACGCCCGCTCCGGCGGGCAGGGCGGCGGCTTCGGCGGCCAGCAGGGCGGCGGTCAGCAGGGCGGCGGCTTCGGCGCCGGCGCCCCGGCCGGCGGCGGATTCGGGGGCGACTCCGGGTTCGGCGGCGGTGGCGGCGGCCAGCAGGGCGGCGGCTCCGGCTTCGGCCAGGGCGGCCGCTCCGGCGGCGGACGCCAGCCCGCTCCGCAGGCCGCACCCCAGAGCGACCCCTGGAGCCAGTCCTCCGGCGGGAACTACGACTGGGGCAGCGGCCAGGACGACGAACCGCCGTTCTAGACCTTCCGCACTTTTCCCATCCACCCCATCCCGCGGTGACAAGCCGCGGGCTCCACTCGAAGAACAAGGAGCACCACGATGGCCAAGGCTGAACTCCGTAAGCCCAAACCAAAGCAGAACCCGCTCAAGGCTGCCAAAGTCACTGAGATCGACTACAAGGACGTTGCGCTGCTGCGCAAGTTCATCTCCGATCGCGGCAAGATCCGCGCCCGCCGCGTCACCGGTGTGACCGTGCAGGAGCAGCGCAAGATCGCCCTGGCGATCAAGAACGCCCGCGAGGTCGCGCTGCTGCCCTACTCCGGCGCCGGCCGCTGATCAGAGAGGACAGACACTCATGGCAAAGATCATCCTGACGACCGAGGTCACGGGTCTCGGCGCTGCCGGTGACGTGGTCGAGGTCAAGAACGGGTACGCCCGCAACTACCTCTTCCCGCGCGGCTTCGCGACCCCGTGGTCGCGCGGCGGCGAGAAGCAGATCGAGAGCATCAAGGCCGCCCGCGCCGCGCGCGAGGTCGCCTCGCTCGAGGACGCCCAGGTCCTGGCGCAGAAGCTGACCTCGGCCACCGTGACCATCCCGGTCAAGGCCGGCTCCGAGGGTCGCCTCTTTGGCACCGTCAAGGCCGAGGACGTGGCCAAGGCCGTCGAGGCCGCCGGCCTCGGCTCCGTGGACAAGCGCAAGGTCGAGCTCAACCAGCACATCAAGACCACCGGTGTGTACCAGGCCTCCGTGCGTCTGCACGAGGACGTCAACGCGAACGTCGAGTTCGAGGTCGTCCCCGCCTGATCGGTTCCTCCGGTCCGTGCAAGCACGGAAAGGGCCCCCGCGGTGCGCCGCGGGGGCCCTTTCCGCATGTCCGGCGTCTCCAGCGGAATCGGCCGGCGGGATCGCTCAGCGGGGCCGGAGGGCCTCGACGACGACGTCGAGCGCGGTGTCGGTGGTGCGCACCTGCTCGGCGCGCAGCAGGTCCAGTCCCTTGCCCTCGAGCACGGCGACGGTCTCCTGGAGGGTCGGCCGGGGCACGGTCGGGGGCGGGCCCTCGACGCTGCCGGGGGCGTGGGTGATCCACAGCAGCCGGCCGCCGGGGACGAGCCACTCGGCGGCGCGGCGCAGCAGCGCCAGGTCGTGCTGGAAGTACGCGGCGACGATCAGATCGAACTGCGGGGGCACGGCGTCGGGCCCGGAGCGCTGCTCCTGCTCGGGCGTCCAGGTCCGCAGGTCGGCGACCAGGGCGCGGCCCGGCAGGCCGCGCTCCGCCAGCGCCCCGGTGATCGTCCGCACGGCACTGGGGGAGAAGTCCACGGCGGTGGGGTCGTAGCCGGCCGCGGCCAGGGCCAGGGTGTGGCGGCCGGTGCCCGCGCCCAGGTCGAGGGCGGTCGGCGGGCCGCCCGTGCGCTCCCGGGCCGGCCGGTCCAGGAGGGCGGCCACCTCGGGGTGCGGCTGGGCGCCGTCGGGGGAGGACCCCCCGGAGGCGTACCGGTCCTCCCACATGCGCTGGTTGTCGTCCACGGGGATCTCCTGGAGGGGTCGGGTGCGTCGGTCGGGCGTTCGGGCACCCGCGGGCCGGTGCGGCGGTGCCGTCGGGTTCCCCGGGAGACAATGGGTGCATGCCGTCCCTGATCTCCCGTGTCTCGCCGTCCGCCCTGTACTGGTTCGGCGTGGGATGCCTGCTCTTCACCGTACTGGCTTTTGTCGTGGCGTTCCTGGGCGGGAACTCCGCAGGGCCCGAGACCTCCATGGCGTTCTTCGTGATCGGCTTCGTCGCGGCGGCGGTGGGGGCCACTGTGACGGCGGTGGTGGCTCTCGCGGGGGCCATCGGGTTCGCGTCCGACCGGGTCCGGTTCCTGGTGCTGCTGGGGCTGTCGGTGCTCTGCCACCCGCTGCTGTGGCTGGCGCTGCTCGCCTCGGTGTCCTGAGGGCGGGCGGAGGCCTTCTCCGGCTCCAGGAACAGGGCGTGCCGGGCCGTTGCGCCCACGTGGTGCTCGGGGCGGTCCGGGGTGCGCGGTGCTCGTGACGGACCGGCCTCCGACGTGGGCCGGAACACGAGTCGGAGAACACGGTGCTGTGGACGGCACCGGTGCTGTCCGGGTCCGCCCTGCACAGGGTGTGCATCACCGTCGCTCCTGGTCAGAGCGGGATTTGTGGAACCCTGTGCATAACTTTCCACAGGGTTCTCCCCAACCTGTGCACAGCCGTCCACGGCGTTTTCCACCGGTTGTCCACAGGGTGGAAAACCCCGTCGGCTGATAGGGTCTTCCATCCTTCCCGAGCTGGTCCGGCCACGGGTCCGGCACCCGGTCGGGGAGTCGCCCTCCGCGGCCGGCGGGCTAGGCTCGGGGCACCCGGCCGGTCCAGTGCAGTGGCCGGTCCCCGGCGGGAGAGGAGCGGCGGATGTCCCCACGCACGCGCGTGGCCCTGGCGCTGGGCAGCGGCGGTGCCCGCGGCTACGCCCACATCGGCGTGATCGACGTGCTCGAGGAGCGCGGCTACGACATCGTGACCGTGGCAGGGAGCTCGATGGGGGCGCTCGTGGGCGGCCTCCACGCCGCCGGGCAGCTGGAGGCGTACGCGCAGTGGGTGCTGGGTCTGAGCCAGCGGGACGTGCTGCGGCTGCTGGACCCGTCCCCCTCGGCGCCCGGGGTGATCCGCGCGGAGAAGATCATGGCGAAGGTGCGCGAGCTGCTCGCCGGCCGGCTCATCGAGGACCTGCCCATCCCCTTCACGGCGGTGGCCACGGACCTGCTCGCCCGCAAGGAGGTCTGGTTCCAGGAGGGCCCGGTGGACGTGGCCGTCCGCGCGTCGATCGCTCTGCCGAGCATCATCACTCCCGTCATGCTCAACGGCCGGCTGCTCGCCGACGGGGGGATCATGAACCCCGTGCCCATCGCCGCGACCGTCGCCACCCGCGCGGACGTGACGGTGGCGGTCTCCCTGTCCGGGGGGCAGCAGTCCGGGGAGGGCAGGGTCCCGGCCCACGAGACGTCCGCCGTGCGGCCGTCCGAGGAGTGGGCGGAGCGGTTCCGGCGCAGCGCCTCCCACGTCCTGGACCGCGAGCTGACGCGCAGCGTCCTGGAGCGCTTCGCGGAGACGCGCGGCCGCAGCACCCCGTCCCGGTTCCTGCGCCCCGCCGGGTCGGCCCCGGTGGACGCCGCCGAGGCCCTCGTCCAGGACGCCGTCCGGGACGCCGTCCAGGACGTCGGCCAGGACGCGCTCGTGGACGCCGCCGAGGAGACCGCGGAGGAACTCGCCCAGGACGGCTTCGGCGCCCTGCCGGCGGGGCTGCGCACGCTCGACGTCATGCAGCTCTCCCTCGAGGTGCTGCAGTCCATGGTGCTGCGCTACCGGCTGGCCGGCTACCCGCCCGACCTGCTCATCACCGTGCCGAAGAGCGCCGGGCGGCTGCTGGACTTCCACCGCGCCGGGGAGCTCATCGAGCTCGGCCGGCGGATGACCGAGGAGGCCATCGACCGCGCCGACGAGTTCCCGCCGGCGCGGCCGCGGTCCTAGTCGGCCTGGACGATCTCGTCCAGGTTCGCCTCGGTCTCGATCACGTCGTACTTGAGCATCAGCTCGGCGAGCGTCTCGAGCTCGTCGCGGTCCACCTCCGCGTCGAACTCCTCCAGCCGCAGGTCGGTGGCGACCTCCTCCGGCATGTTGAGGAAGCTCACGATGGTCTCGCGCACCCGGTCGGGGTTCTCCTGGGCGAACTGGAGCGCCTCGTCGATCGCGGCGTTGTAGTCCTCGAGGACCTCCGGGTTCTCCTCGGTGAACGCCGTGCTGCTGAAGGTGACCATGGTGTCCAGGCCCGGGACGGTGTCCTGGTAGTTGTAGCCGACCAGGGCGGTCTGCTCGCCGTTGATCAGCTGGGTCAGGAACGGCTCCGGGACCCAGGCGGCGTCGATCTCCCCGCGCTCCAGCTGAGCCGGCATGTCCTGGAAGGGCATCTCCACGAAGTTCACGGCGTCGGGATCGCCGCCGGCCTTGCTCACGGCCTCCTTGATGGTGAGGTCCCCCTGGCCGTTGATCGTGTTCACCGCGACCCGCTTGCCGGCCAGGTCGGCCCAGGACGCGATGCCGGCGTCCTGGTTGGCGGCCACGCCGGTGATGTCCTCGCCCTCGGCCATGGAGCTGCTGTAGCCGCTGAGGATCTTCATGTCGAGGCCCTGGTCCTTGGCGAGGATGACCGAGAGCGGGTTGCCCACGCCGATGTCCATGGAGCCGCCCGAGACTGCCGGGAGCATGGCGGCGCCGCCCTGGGCGGTCTCGATCGTGACGTCCAGGCCGTGCTTCTCGAAGATGCCCTCGTCGAGGGCGAGCTGCACGGGCGCGGAGGGTGCGATGGGGATGACGCCGATGGTGAGCGGCTGCAGCTCCTCGCCGCCCCCGCCGCCGCCGGTGGTCCCCCCGCCGCCGCAGGCGGTCAGGGCGAACGTCAGGACGGTTCCGACGGCGGCTGCTCTGGCGAACGGGTGCTTCATGGGGGTCCTCTTCCTCGGGTCGGTCCTGCCGGCGCCCGGCACCGGCGAATCCGCTGTGAGATGCATCACGCACATCGGTGACCTCACCGTAGAGGGCGACCGTTGGACTCGTCAACGGTTGTAGCTCTGAATCGTTGCGGTGTCCCCCGAAAAGCACCTCGGCGGCTCACTGGTCGCGCAGCAGCGCCTCCACGGTGCGGGCGAGGTCCAGCAGCACGGCGTCCGCCCCCGGCCCCGCCGCGAGCTCCAGGCCCACCGGCAGGCCCTCCGCGGTGCGCCCGGCGGGGAGGCTGATCCCGGGGGTGCCGATGATGCCGGCGAGGTCGGAGTGGCGGGTGAAGGTGTCGAAGGTGGGCACGCGCCGGCCGTTGAGCTCCACGGTCTCGTCGTCGCCGATCGGCCGGGCCGTCAGCGGGCACGTCGGCTGCACCAGGGCCGTCACCCCCTGGGCCTGCATCGCCCCCGTGTACAGCCGCATTGCGAGCCGGCGGTCCTCCTGGGCCGCGCGGTAGTCGTCGTCGGCGGCGCGGAACACCTGCGCCAGCTCCCAGATCCGCCGCACGTCCGGGCTGCCGATCCCGTCCCGCACCTCGTCGAGGGAGCGCCCCGTGCCGCGCGCCTCCAGATAGGCCTGGAGGTCGGGCAGGAACTCGTGGAGGGCGATCGTCATGCCGGCCGTGGCGGCCAGCTCGCGGGCGGGGCGGACGTCGACCGGCACGAGCTCCGCGCCGGCCGCCTCCAGCGCTCGCAGGCCCGCGCCGAAGACCGTGTCCACGCCCGGCTCCAGGTCCTCGAGGAACAGCTCGGGCACGCCGAGCCGGACGCCGTGGAGCGGGCCGGGGCCCTCGTCGTCGAACTCCAGGTGCCGCGCGCCGGGTGCGCCCAGCGGGTGCTCGCCCGCGAGCAGGGCGTCCAGCAGCACGATGTCGTCCACGGTCCGGGCCATGGGGCCGATCGTGTCCCGCGAGTGGGCGATCGGCAGGACGCCCGACGACGGGTAGCGGCCCAGTGTGGGCCGGAAGCCCACGATCCCGCACAGGGCGGCGGGGATGCGCGCCGAGCCCCCGGTGTCCGCGGCGACAGCGGCCGGGACCAGGCCCACCGCCACGGCCACCGCCGAGCCCCCGCTGCTGCCGCCGGGGCTCAGCGCCGGGTCGGCCGGGTGGCGCACCGGCCCGTACGCGCCGTTGTTGGAGGTGATGCCGAAGGACAGCTCGTGCAGGTTGGTCTTCAGGGCGAACAGGGCCCCGGCCTCGCGCAGGCGGGCCACCGCGGGGGCGTCCCGCGCCACCACGTCGTGCTCGAGCGACCGGGTCCCGCCGGTGGTGGGGAACCCCGCGACGTCCACGATGTCCTTGACCGCCAGCGGGATCCCCGTCAGCGGGCCCCGCGTCTCCCGGCGGTCCAGCGCGTGGGCGAAGGCCCGGGCCAGCTCCGGGTCCGCGCTGATCACCGCGCCCAGCCGCTGCGCCGTGGGCAGGCGCTCCAGCAGGGCGTCGAGGTGCTCCACGTGGCTGATCCGTCCCGCGGCCAGCTCCGCCCGGGTGGTCCTGATGTCCCACGAACAGGGGCCGCTGAGGTCTGTGGTGAGCGTCATGATCCATGGTGTCCACGGACGGGCCCGGGCGGCAAGCGGTGTCCGCGGTCGGTGCGAGAATGGAGGGGCTGCCCGGAAGATCGGGGCGGCGTCGTCGTGTGCGCGCTCCGCTGTCCGCGGGGTGCGCGGGGAGAGGTGGACCAGGTGTCGATGGTGTCGGAGCGCTCGTCCGGGAGCGACCGGGAGTACGGCCGGACCCCGCCGCAGGACAACGTCGCGGAGCAGTCCGTGCTCGGCGGGATGATGCTGTCCAAGGACGCGATCGCGGACGTGGTGGAGGTCCTGCGCGGCGTCGACTTCTACAAGCCCGCCCACGAGTCCATCTACGAGGCCGTGATCTCCCTGTACGGGCGCGGCGAGCCCGCGGACGCCATCACCGTGGCGGACGAGCTGACCAAGCGCGGCGAGATCGAGCGCGTCGGCGGTCCCGCGTACCTGCACACCCTCATCTCCTCCGTGCCCACCGCGGCCAACGCGGGCTTCTACGCCGAGATCGTGCGCGAGCGCGGCGTGCTGCGCCGGCTCGTGGAGGCCGGCACCAAGATCGTGCAGCTCGGCTACAGCTCCGACGGCGAGGTCGACGACATCGTCAACGCCGCCCAGGCCGAGATCTACCAGGTGGCCGAGCGCCGCTCCTCCGAGGACTACACGGTGCTCAAGGAGGTCATCGAGTCCACGGTCGACGAGATCGAGGCCGCCGGCTCCCGGGGCGAGGGCATGCGCGGCGTGCCCACCGGCTTCATCGAGCTCGACGAGCTGACCCAGGGCTTCCAGGGCGGCCAGATGATCGTCATCGCGGCGAGGCCGGCCATGGGCAAGGCGCTCGCGCTGGACACTGCGATTCCCACTCCCACGGGGTGGACCACCATGGGCGAGGTCCAGGTGGGGGACGAAGTTATCGCCGCGGACGGCACGCCGTCCCGTGTGGTCGCGGCCACCGAGGTCATGACCGAACGTCCCTGCTACCGCGTGAGCTTCGACGACGGCTCCGAGATCGTCGCCGACGAGCAGCACCAGTGGCTGACCGATACACGCTCGTCCCGGAGATCGGCCCAGGCCGCAATCGCCAATTACGGCCGGGCGAAGAACCAGCAGACCTTTGCCGCGATCCGGACGACGGCTGACATTCGTTCGACATTGCGATGCACCACCAAGGAAGCCAGGCTCAACCACAGCGTAAGGAACGTCACGGCATTGCAGTTGGCTCCACAGGAGTTGGCTGTTGGGCCGTACACGCTCGGCGCGTGGCTCGGTGACGGTCACTCGAGGGCGGCACGTATCACCAGCGCCGATGAGGAGATCCTCATGCGTGTCTCTGCGGAGGGGTACGAGCTTCATCCTGTTGCAGGGATAACTCATGCCATCGGCCTTCCTCCGGAAGAGCGGGTTCTGCATGGTCGGTGCGAAATCTGCGATCAGCCCTTCACTCACACGGACAGGAACGTCCGAACGTGCTCCAAGACTTGCGGCGGCAAGCTCAAGGGCGAGCTGGCGACCAAGGTGCGAGCCACGTGCATTGACTGCGGTGGTACCTGTACCGGAGGTCTGCGGTGCATGGTCTGTCACCAGGAAAAGGCATCTTTCCAAGGCCGCCTGCGTGCTCTGGGCGTGCTCGGCGACAAGCACATCCCCATGTCGTACCTGCGAGCCAGTGAAACTCAGCGCCGAGAACTGCTTGCTGGATTGTTGGACACCGACGGGACCGTGACCAATGCAGGATGCGTACAGTTCGCGGTGACAAACCGACGGCTGGCACAGGACGTGCGTGAACTGGTCCATTCACTGGGGTACCGATCAGGTTGGGCCGAGAAGAGAGTCAATGGGCGAAGCGAGGCCTCATCCACCGCCTATCTTCTGACGTTCTCGACGTCCGATCAGGTGTTCGGCCTGAGTCGTAAACAAATCATGCACAAGGAGCGAGACGCGCGGGCTACGCCGAAACGCTCTCAGCGCTTCATCCCCTCGGTCGAGCCGATCGACTCCGTGCCGGTGCGGTGCATCGAGATCGACCATCCCTCGCACCTGTATCTGGCCGGCCGGACGTTCATCCCCACGCACAACTCGACGCTGGCCCTCGACGTCGCGCGGTCCGCGGCGATCAAGCACAACCAGACCACGGTGATCTTCTCCCTCGAGATGAGCCGCAACGAGATCGCCATGCGCCTGCTCTCCGCCGAGGCCACGCTGAACATGCAGGACCTGCGCAAGGGCCGGCTGCAGGACGAGCAGTGGGCCAAGATCGCCACCACGATGGGCAAGATGGACTCCGCTCCGCTGTTCATCGACGACTCCCCGAACATGTCCCTCATGGAGATCCGGGCGAAGTGCCGCCGGCTCAAGCAGAAGCACGATCTCAAGCTCGTGGTGCTCGACTACCTCCAGCTCATGAGCTCCGGCAAGAAGGTCGAGTCCCGCCAGCAGGAGGTCTCGGAGTTCTCCCGTGCCCTGAAGCTGCTGGCCAAGGAGCTCGAGGTCCCGGTCATCGCGCTGTCGCAGCTGAACCGTGGCTCCGAGCAGCGCCAGGACAAGAAGCCGATGGTGTCCGATCTTCGTGAAAGTGGATCCATCGAGCAGGACGCGGACATGGTGATCCTGCTGCACCGCGACGACGTCTACGACAAGGAGTCGCCGCGTGCCGGTGAGGCCGACGTGATCGTGGCCAAGCACCGCAACGGTCCCACCAAGACGATCGTGGTGGCGTTCCAGGGCCACTACTCCCGGTTCGCGAACATGGCGCACGAGGGGCTCTGACCCGCACACAGGCCGAGGAGTGCTCCCGGCTGCTCGCCTCGGGGTGCCCGCGGAGCGGCGCGGCCGTGCTGCTCCGCGGGATCGGTCCCCAACGATCGCCCAACGGACGTTGTCGGGGCTGCCGGCCGGGGGGACCATGGTGGTGTCGGATCTCGGAGACGAGGAGCCTGCCATGCCGAGCATCCACGTCGAGCACTGGGGCGCCGGTCCGCCCGTGCTGCTGGTCCACGGCAGTGTCACCGGCGGGGCGATGACCTGGGACGCCCAGCGCCCCCTGGCCCAGCACTGGCATCTGATCGTGGTGGACCGGCGCGGCTACTTCCCCAACCCGCCGGCCGAGGTCGAGGACTTCGAGGTCGACGCCGGGGACGTCGCCGAGCTGCTCACCGAGCCCATGCACCTGGTCGGGCACTCCTACGGCGGCGTCGTGGCCCTGCTGGCGGCGGCTCAGCGCCCCGGGATGGTCCGGTCCCTGACCGTCAACGAACCGCCGGCCTTTGGCCTGCTGCCCGACGACCCGATCGTGCGCGACTACGCCCGGGGGCTGCGGGAGCTGTGGGACCAGGGCCCGGCCGACCCCACCGCGTTCCTGCACGCGTTCATCGGCTACGTCGGCAGCGCCGTCACCCCGCCGAACCCGCTGCCGCCCGCGCTGCTGCAGAACGCGCAGATCCTCCGGCACGAACGCCTCACCGACGAGGCCCGGATCCCGCTGGGCGCCCTGCGGGAGGCGCCCTTTCCGAAGCTGGTCGTCTCCGGCGGTCACAGCCCGGTCTTCGACGCCGTCTGCGACGTCCTCGAGCGCGAGCTCGAGGCCCAGCGGGCCGTTGTGCCCGGTGCCGGCCACAGCGTTCAGCGCACCGGGGCGCCCTACAACGAGGTGCTCCACCGCTTCCTGGCCGCAGCGCGCTGACGCGAGAAGCAGGCATCCCGGAGGCCGGCTCCTCGTCGCCGTCCGGGGCGAACTGGGCGGCATGGGCGAGCGGGTCGTCGAAGTGTCGGGTCACAATGGTGCGGGCCCTCCGGCAGATCTGGAGAATGGTCCTTCGGAGCAGAGCCCCCGTGGGGTGGGCCCTGGGCGGGAGGCGGTGCTGACTCATGGGTGAGATGTTCCGCCACGAGCTCACGATCCTGGATCCCGAGGTGCTGCCCGCGCTCGGCGAGCGGACCGGCATGCGCTTCGGCTACAGCTCCACCGATCCGGGGTTTTCCTACCGGTTGTCGAGGGCCGGGGACGGCCAGGTCGCCCTGTCGACGGTGCACGTGGGCGGAACGATGTCCCTGTGGGGGGACACCGAGGTCTTCACGGTGGCCCACGTGCGAGGGGTCCGGTACGACTGGCAGATCCGTGCGGAGATCGGCGCCGCGGCTGCGGGCTCATCGGTGCTGTTCCGCCCCGAGCACCCGTCCCTGGTGGTGGCGCAGGACGTCGACGTGACCATGGCGCACCTGCCGGTGGACCTGGTGCAGGCCACGGCCGACACCGTCTACGGCCACGAGACCCCGGTGGACTTCAGCTCGTCCGCCCCGGTCAGCGCCCGGCTCGGCGAGTACTGGGCGGGCCTGGTGCGCCGTGGTGCCGACATGCTGGGGTCGACGGTCTTCGAGGAGCCCATGGTGCGCGCCGACCTGACCCGCCACCTGGCCGTGGGTCTGCTGGAGTGCTTCCCGCTGCTCGGGGACCGGGAGGCGCGGTACCTGTCCATGGAGGCCCAGTCCCGCCGCTACCGGATCGCGGCGCAGTTCTTCGACGACCACGCCTCGGACCCCATCACCGTGGAGGATGCCGCCCGCGCCGCCCGGACGACCACGAAGGTCCTGGTGCGGGCGTTCCGGGCCAACCATCCCCTGGGACTGACCCCGGCCCAGTATCTGCGCCGGACGCGGATGGACGCCGCCCACCGGGACCTGCAGGACGGCGACCCGGCTCGCGGGGACACCGTGAAGGGGATTGCGGCCCGATGGGGCTTCACCCATGCGGGACGCTTCGCGCAGTACTACCGGCAGCTCTACGGGACGACACCGAGCCGCACCCTGGACCGCTGAGGGCCGCCGTCGGAACGGTGGGCCCGCGCCCGGCCACTATTGGCGAGGTGATTCGCCAGTGCGAGCACTGCACGAGGGACGGCGGCTGCGGCTCTATCGCCCTCAGCGGCCGCCGGGGCACTCGTGGAGCACCTCGGCCTGGCGGGAGCCGACCACGCCGAACGACCTCATGGGCTGCTCAGGACGCAGGGGCGGAGGGGCGCTCGTCGCTCTTGAGGGTGGTCCCGACCGTCCACAGCTCCGGGTCGACCTCGTTGACCAGCACCCGGACGGATGACAGCGGGGCGTCGAGGGTGCGCGAGACCGTCCTGGCGACCTCGCGCAGGCAGTCCTGGACCACGGCGCGGTCTCGACCCGCAACCATGTTGATGGTGACGATGGGCATGCTGTCTCCGTTCTGCAGGCTCCCGAGAGCCGGCGGTGGTGGGTTGTGCTGCCGGCCGGTGCGGCCTCAGGCAGTGCGTGCGGCAGGGGGCCGGGCGGTGGACTGGCGCGGAATGAGAGTGGGGGTGACCACTCGGCGCGGTTCGCCGAGGGCGCCGGTGCGCTGCTGGGTGAGCAGCTCCACGGCGTTGGCGGCGATCTGGTCGAAGGGCACCCGCACGGTGGTCAGGGCCACGGGCAGGCGGGCCGAGACGGGGATGTCGTTGTAGCCGACCACCGACAGATCGCCGGGCACGGACAGCCCGGCGGCCTGGGCGGCGGCCAGCACGCCGATGGCGGTGTTGTCGTTGACGGCGAAGATCGCGGTGGGCCGGTGCGCGCCGGCCAGGACGGCCCGGGCGACGGTCTCCCCGGAGTCCATGCCGAAGGTCGACTCGTGGACGAGGTAATCGACCTCGGTCAGGCCGGCCTCGGACATGGCGCGGCGGTAGCCGGCCTGCCGGGCCACGGCGGTGGAGGCGTAGGAGGGCCCGGCGACCAGGGCGATGTCCCGGTGGCCCAGATCCAGCAGATGGCGGGTGGCCAGATACCCGCCGAGCTCGTCGTCGCCGGTGGCCGAGGGACTGATGTGATCGGTGCGCAGCGCCAGGACGTGCGGCACCCCCTGCGCCCGCAGCTGGGCGGCGACGGGGTCCTCCAGGCGGGCGGTGGTCAGGATCAGCCCGTCCACGCGCTGGCGCAGCAGGGTCTCCACGGTGGCCCTCTCGGCCTCGGGCCGGTCCTCGGTGGTGGCCACCATGGCGAAACCGGCCTGGCGCGCACACGCCCGGGCGACCTCCTCGAAGAACACCGCCATCACCGTGTCCGACAGCCGCGGGACCAGGACCCCGACGGTGCCGGTGTGCTGGCGGCGCAACCCGGAGGCGTAGGCATCGGGGCGGTAGCCCAGCTCGGCCGCGGCAGCCCGGACGCGTTCGGCCGAGGGGGACTTCGAGGGCGGGTGGCGGTCGTCGAGCACCCTCGAGACCGTGGAGATGCTCACCCCGGCGACCCGGGCGACGTCACGGATCGTCACGGTGCGTGAGCCCGCCTGCTCAGTCATGCCCGTCCTGGTCCATGGCTCGGACGATACCAAAGCCCTTGGCAGGACAGGCCCTGAGGCGGGCCCGAGCGGTGGGGTCCCATGAGCTGAGTCACAGAAAGTTTCGGCGGAGGTGTTGACAGGTGTCATGAGTCACATCATAGTTGAAAACGTTCCCGCAAACGTTCTCAACCCAGAAGGAACCTCAAATGTCTCTCGATCTCCGCGGTCTCGTTCCCGCCCCCGTCACCCCGTTCACCGCCGACATGGAGGTCGACCACGACGCCGTGGCGAACCTGACCCGCTGGCTCGCCTCCGTGCCGGGCGTGAAGGGCCTGGTCTGCCTCGGCCACGCCGGGGAGGGCACCTACCTCACCGCCGAGGAGCAGGTCGACGTCATCCGCACCATGGTCGACGCCGCCGGCGAGGTGCCGATCATCGCCGGCATCACCGGCGAGGGTGACAAGGTCGCCGGCCTCGAGGCCGCCCGGGCCGCCGAGGCCGGGGCCAAGGCCGGACTGGTCTACCCCTCCCACGGCTGGCTGCGCTTCGGCTACCAGGACGGCGCCCCGCAGCAGCGCTACCGGATCATCCACGAGGAGTCCGACCTGCCGCTGATCCTCTTCCAGTACCCCGACGCCACCAAGGCCACCTACAACCTCAGGACCCAGCTCGAGATCGCCGCCCAGCCCGGGGTCTTCGCCACCAAGAACGGGGTGCGCAACATGCGCCGCTGGGACACCGAGATCCCCGTGCTGCGCAAGGAGAACCCGGAGCTGCAGATCCTCACCTGCCACGACGAGTACCTGCTGCACACCATGTTCGACGTCGACGGCGCCCTGGTCGGCTACGGCGGACTCGCCCCCGAGCCGCTGATCGAGCTGATCGCCGCGGGCAAGGCCAAGGACTACGCCGCCGCCCGGGCGCTGCACGACAAGCTGCTGCCGGTCACCAAGGCCGTCTACCACCGCGGCTCCCACATGGAGGGCACCGTGGCGCTGAAGATGGGCCTGGTCGAGCGCGGGGTGCTGCCCAACGCCGTGGTCCGTCCGCCGCTGCTGCCCCTGGCCGAGGGGGCGCGCGAGGAGATCTCCGCCGCCCTGACCTCCGCCGGGCTCATCGGTGACAACGCCCACTACACGACGACCCGCGGCTTCCAGGCCACCAGCGTGGTGTGATTTCCCAACCAGGACGGTGGAGAACGACGATGACCAGCATGACTGCTCGATCCAAGAAGTCCGCGCACTCGGTCACTCACGAGGTGACCGACTCCGAGACCCCCGCACTCGGTACTGAACCCCCCGCCCGACCCAACCGCCGATCCCGGCTGCTGGGCGCGCTGGCCCTCATGGGCCCGGGGTTCATCGTCGGGGCCTGGCAGTTCGGCCCGGGCAACCTGACCTCGGCAGTCCAGGCCGGCAGCCTCCACGGCTACGACCTGATCTGGGTCATCGCCGTCTCCACCCTCCTGATGCTCGGCTTCACCGACATGAGCGTGCGGATCGCCCTGGCCTCCGACCGCTCCCTGATCCAGATGATCAAGATGCACCTCGGCAAGATCACCGGGGTGGCCGCCGGCATCGGGGTCTTCCTGATCACCCTGATGTTCTCCGTGGGCAACGCGGTGGGCTCCGGGCTGGGGATGTCCATGGTCTTCGGCGGCTCCCCGACCCTGTGGACCCTGGCCTGCACCGTGCTCGTGGGCGTGGTGGCCTGGGCACCGAACTACTACAAGCTCTTCGAACGGGGACTGCTGGCGATCATCGCCCTGATGGCCGCCGGGTTCCTCGCCTCGGCGCTGCTCACCCAGCCCGACTGGGTCGAGGTGTCCGACGGATTCATCCCGTCCCTGCCCCCCGGAGCCGGGATGCTGCTGGTGGCCCTGGTCGGCACCAACTTCTCGATCAACGCCGCCTTCTACACCGGCTACGCCTCGAGGGAACGGGGCCTGCGCCCCGAGCAGTACAAGGCCACCACCCTGGCCGACACCATCCCCGGCATCGTCGCCCCGGGCATCATGACCATCCTGGTCATCGTGGTCGCGGCCACCGCTCTGCAGGCCACCGGCGGCACCGCCGCCACGCTGGGGGACCTGTCCAAGGTCCTGGAGCCGTTGGCCGGGCCGATCGGCACGACCGTCTTCGGCCTCGGGTTCACGGGGGCGGCGTTCTCCTCGATGATCGCCAACGCCACCGCCGGAGGCACCCTCATCTCGGACACGCTGGGCTGGGGCAACAAACTGGACCGCCACCGGGTGAAGGCCATGATCTGCGTGGTCCTGGCCTTCGGCCTGGCCGTGACCCTGCTCGCCCAGGGCTCCCCGATCCAGCTGATCATCACCGCCCAGGCGCTGACCGTGATCGTCGCCCCGCTGCTGGGCGTCCTGCTGCTGATCATGGCCACCCGCCGCGACGTGATGGGCCGCTACGCCAACCGCTGGTGGCAGACCGCCCTGGGCCTGCTCGGCCTGGCCGCGATCCTGGCCACCTGCTACCGGCTCCTCACCACGCTGATCGGCTGACCTGCACCTCCAGCCCACACGGAACGCACAGGGCGGGAACCACACCAGTGGTTCCCGCCCTCTGCCATCGGCCCTACCCAGCGGGGGATGATCGCCGTGCAAGGCCCCGGTGGATGCACGGTTGGCCGTGATGGCCTCGTTCCACCCGGGAAAATCCGACCGACCAGCCCCGAACCGTATGAAGGTGCAGACATGAGTGGTGTGGAGCTCGTCATCATCGGCGTGGTGATCGTCCTGGCGGCCTGCCTGCAGGGGGCGATCGGATTCGGACTGGGGATGCTGGCGGCCCCGGCGATCGCTCTGGTCGATCCCTCGCTGCTGCCGGGGTCCATCGTGCTGCTCGCAGCCGGCGTCACCGTGCTCGGGGTGCTCCGGGACCGCACGGCCATCGACCTGTCCGGGACCGGGTGGGCCCTGCTCGGACGTGTCCCCGGCACGGTGATCGGTGCTGCCCTGGTGGCCTTCCTGCCCGCCCGCGGGCTGGCGTTGACGCTGGCCGGCACGGTGCTGCTGGGTGCCCTGCTGAGCATCTGGGGTTGGCGCCCCGCGCCCCGTCCCGTCACCGTCGCCGTCGCCGGGGCGGCCTCCGGGGTGCTCGGGACCGCCACGGCCATCGGGGGCCCGCCCATGGCCCTGGTGTGGCAGGGCTCCTCCACCGCACAGCTGCGCGGCACCATGAGCGCCTTCTTCCTCGTGGGAGCCCTCATGTCCCTGGTCGGCCTCGCCGCGGTCGGAGCCCTGGATCAGCACATCCTGCAGTTCGCCGCGATCCTCACCCCGGCGATGATGCTGGGGTTCGCCCTGTCAGGGCTGGTCAACAAGCGCCTGGACCGGCAACGAGTGCGCCGCGTGGCGCTGTCGGTCTCCACGCTGGGCGCGGCTCTCGTGCTGTGGAACTCCCTGTAGCGCCTGGAACGCCCACTGCTCCGCCCCGGGGACCTCGGTGACCGACATCGTGCCCGTGCTGCGCGCAACGGGCCGCCGGGCCGCGGACGGGCGCCAATGCCGCCCGGCGCGAGGTGACGATCAGAGGACGGGGCGGGAGAAGGCCTTCGTCAGCGGTCGCTCCCGAGAGCCGGGGCTTCGATGTCGAGCAGGAGCAGGTCCCACCCGCCACCGCGGTGACCGAGCCGGGCGACCATGCTCCGGTCGTCGTTCCTCCACCGCAGGGCTCCACCGGCGGTGTCCACGCGGTACCCGCACTGATCGGCGATCCACACCGACTCCTCGACGGCGCGCGCGCGACTGGCCGACCACCGTCCACGGTCGATCTCGGCCAGGGACGCCAGGGCCACGCCGGAGATCGCGACCAGGAGTCCCGACAGCGCCGGCAGGGCGGGGGTGGTGAAGGAGAGGGCCGCGCCGATCACCGCGACGAACATGATCGTCACCGGGTGGTTCCACCACGTCGGGGCCGGGGTGCGCGGGGTGTCCGCCACGCCGGCGAAGACCCGTACCGAGGGGGAGGCGGTCCGGCTCCGGCCGTAGGCGTCCAAGAACTGCTTCACACTCAACGGGGCTCCTCCGGGCACGGGCTGATGGGGAAGGCGAACAGCGAGGAGAGCGGCGGCGCGCTCCCCGGGCGGAGCCGGGATCGCTGTCACGGGCCCGACGGGGGCAGAATGCCCCAGCAGGTCGCGCCGCACGGTCAGCACACGGTGTCTCCAACGACCGGTCTACCACCACGGCGCCGAGTGACGCATCGACGAGCGCTGTCTCCTTGCTCACACCCCTGCCGGTGCCGCACGGGCGTGGGAGAGTGGGGGCATGCGCGCAGTGGTGATCGATGCTGTCCGGGGCCGGCCGGAGGTCCGTGACGTCGCCGAGCCCACGGCACCGCCCGACGGGGTGGTCGTCCGGGTGGAGGCCACGGGCCTGTGCCGCAGCGACTGGCACGCCTGGGCCGGGCACGACGAGATCGCGCTGCCCCACGTCCCCGGGCACGAGCTGGCCGGGGTGGTCGTCGCGGTGGGGGCGGGCGTGCGCCGCTGGAGCACCGGGGACCGGGTGACCGTCCCCTTCGTCTGCGGCTGCGGCCGGTGCGAGTGGTGCCGTTCCGGCAACGCGCAGGTCTGCCCCGATCAGCAGCAGCCGGGGTTCACCCACTGGGGATCCTTCGCCGAGTACGTCGCCCTGCACGGGGCCGACACGAACCTCGTGGCCGTCCCCGAGCACGTCGACCTCGCCACCGCGGCCGCGCTGGGGTGCCGGTTCGCCACGGCGTACCGGGCCCTGGCCGACCGGGCGCGCCTCGCCGAGGGGGAGTGGGTCACCGTGGTCGGAGCCGGCGGGGTGGGGCTCAGCGCGGTGATGATCGCCCGGGCACTGGGCGGACGCGTGATCGCGGTCGACCGCAACCCGGAGGCGCTCGCCCTCGCCCGTGAGCTCGGCGCGGAGCACACGCTGCGCGCGGACGGGCGCGACGTCCCCGCGGCGGTCGCCGCCCTCACCGGCGGGGGCGGCCACGTCGCCGTCGACGCCGTGGGCAGCGAGCAGACCTGCGCCGACGCGGTCCTCAGCCTGCGCCGGCGGGGCCGGCACGTCCAGATCGGCCTGCTGCCGCCGGTCGAGGGCCATCCGCGCGTGCCGATGGCGCGGGTCATCGGCTGGGAGCTGGACCTGCTCGGCAGCCACGGCATGGCCGCGGCCGACTATCCGGCCATGATGGCGCTCATCGAGCAGGGCGCACTGCAGCCCCAGAAGCTCATCGAGCGCACCATCGGGCTCGACGAGGCGGCGGCGCTGCTGCCGGTGTTCGACACCGCGACGGTCGCCGGCATGACGATGATCGATCCCGGGCTGTAGACCCGCTCGGAGGCGGCGAGCGGACCGACCCCGGCGCCGGGGACCGCCCGCCGCTGCCCGGGCCCCGTCCCCGCATTCCGACAGCCGATTTTCGTCGATCGAGAAGAATCGGCAATGTTCTTCCGGAAAAGAGGGGCGCACCCCCTTCCGGCTCGGGCAGAGTGATCTGCACCACTCGGGGGACGCGAACTTCCCCGGTGCATCGCGTGAAGGGCGACCGCCGTTCACCCCGGTGTCCGCCGCTCCCATCCCGGTCGGCTCCACCGCCACCGTCCAGCTCCCCAACAACTCACCAGGTGCCCCCGAAAACGCTTCGGGCCTGAACTCCTCCCTCCGATCGCCCCGGCGGCGCCGCGTGCGCCCGCCACCCGGCACGGAGCGAGGACCTCATGATCGAACAGGAGATGACAGCATGAACCGACAGGCCGTTCATCTGAATGCGCACGAGGTGACTCCCGTAGGACTGTGGAGCCTCCGTGCCAAAGCGCCCACCGTGGCGACCGTGGTGTCGCTGAACTTCCCGGGCCTCACCCCGCAGACCCGGGACCTGATGCGCCGCCGCACCCGCACCGCGCTGCAGTGCCTGGTCAACACCGGTGCCCGGCCGATCCTGGTCGACTCCAGTGCCCGGGAGCTGCCCGACCCCGCCGTCACCGCCTCCGCGGACGCGGTGCTGGTGCTCGGAGGAGGGGACGTCGACCCTGCCCTCTACGGGGCGGGCGGGCCCGTGCCGAACGGGTACGGGGTCGACCGGCGCGCCGATCTCTACACCGTGGACCTCCTCGAGCAGAGCCTCGACCGCGACGCCCCGCTGCTGGCGATCGGACGGGGGGCCCAGCTGCTCAACCTGGCCTGCGGGGGAACTCTCGTCCCCGATCTCGGCACCGGCCACGGACACCGCGGTGCGCCGGGGGACCCGGTGTGCCCCGAGGAGGAGGTCGCCCTGGAGCCCGGGAGCAGGCTGGCCGCCGTCTTCGGCGCCCGGCGGCTCACCGTCCGGTCGGACCACCACCAGGCCCTGGGGGTCGTGGCCCCCGAGCTGCGCGTCACCGCCGTGGCCGAGGACGGCGTGGTCGAGGCGACGGAGCACCTGGACCGCACCTGGGCCGTCGGAGTGCAGTGGCACCCGGAGGACTCCCACGGCTCGGCCGCGGACCGGGGGCGGCTGTTCTCCGCGTTCGTGGAGCAGGCCGGGTCCGGGCGGCGCCGCGCCCCCAGGTCGCGCGTGCTGGCCGCGTGAGCCGGTCCGTCTTCCGGTCCGCGCCGCGGAGCGCCACGCCGCGGCGCGGACCGGAGGGGCGGCGGCCGGACCCCGGGCGGGTGGGCCTGCTCGAGGGCGCGTCGGCGGCCGACAGGCCTCACCGGGCGGCGGGCGGCGTGACGTCCTCCGCCAGGCCGGCCAGCCACGCGGCGCACAGCGCCGGCCAGGCCGCGGGCGCACCGGTGCCGCCGGCCAGTCCGAGACCGTGCGGTCCGCGGGGAAAGACGTGGAGGGCGTGGGGCACGCCCCGGCGCGCCAGCGCCTGGACCAGCAGGTAGGAGTGCTGCACCGGCACGGACGCGTCGTCGGCGGTGTGCCACACGAAGAAGGGGGGCGCGGCCCGGGTCACCAGCCGGTCGAGGGACGTGGCCGCCCGCACCTCGGCGGCGGGCCCCGGGCCCAGGAGCTCCTCCTGCGACCCCCGGTGCGTGTCGAGCTGCATGGACACCACCGGGTAGCCCAGGACCACGGCGTCGACCCGCTCGGGCCCCGAGGCCGGTGCGGTGAGCGCGGCGTGCCCGGCCAGGTGCCCGCCGGCGGAGAACCCCAGCAGGACGACCCGCCCGGCCCCGGCCGCCCTGACCCGGCGCACCTCGGCGCGCACCGCGTCCACGGGGGCGGGGTGCCTGGCGTGCACGGGATAGCGGAGGACGCCGGCGGAGAGGCCGAGGCCGCGGAGCCACTCGGCCACGGGCTCGCCCTCGTGGTCCGCGTGCCGGGCGTACCCGCCGCCGGGGAGGACGACGACGTGCGGAGCGGGCGACGGCGCGGGCAGTCGCGCCCCCGCCGGTCCGGCGGCAGGGTGAACGGGGTCCATGCGGGGTGCCTCCTGGTCGGTGCTTCCGGGTCAGTGTTTCCTGGCCGGGTGCTTCCTGAGCGGTGGTGGACGGTCCGGTGGTGGACGGTCCGGTGGTGGACGGTCCGGCGCCGGAGCGGCCCCGGCGCCGGGCGCAACAGCACCGGCTCCGCGGAACGGCAGGACATCGGTGCCCGTTCGTCCCGCGCGGGAGCATCCGGGCGTCCGAGGCCCTACTCTGTCATCATGCTGATCACCACCGCGGCTCCGCCCGCCCCTGTTGAGACCGCGCCGGAGGCCCTCCGATGAGCGGCGGTCTGATGGCCCTGCTGGACGACGTCGCCGCCCTGGCCCGCGTCACCGCCGCCTCCGTGGACGACATCGGCGCGGCGGCGGGCCGGGCGAGCATGAAGGCCGCCGGCGTCGTCGTCGACGACACCGCCGTGACCCCGCAGTACGTCCAGGACGTCTCCCCGGCCCGCGAGCTGCCCATCATCTGGCGCATCACCAAGGGCTCGCTGCGCAACAAGCTCATCTTCATCCTCCCGGTCATCCTGCTGCTGAGCCAGTTCGCGCCGTGGCTGCTCACCCCGATCCTCATGCTCGGCGGCAGCTACCTGTGCTTCGAGGGGGCCGAGAAGATCTGGTCGAAGATCTCGGGCCACGGGGCCAAGACCAAGACCCCCGTGGTCGAGAAGGGCAAGGACGCGGAGGACACGATGGTCGGGGGCGCGGTGCGCACCGACCTGATCCTCTCGGCCGAGATCATGGTCATCTCCCTCAACGAGGTGGCCGGCGAGCCGCTGCTCTCGCGGGCGGCCATCCTGGTGGTCGTGGCCATCGGCATCACCGTCCTGGTCTACGGGGTGGTGGCGCTGATCATCCGGATGGACGACTTCGGCCTGCACCTGGCCGGACGGTCCTCCCCGACCACGCAGAAGATCGGCCACGGCCTGGTGAAGGGCATGCCCGGGCTGCTCACGGTCATCTCGGTCGTGGGCACCGCCGCCATGATCTGGGTGGGCGGGCACATCGTCCTCGTCGGCCTCGACGACCTGGGCTGGCACGCCCCGTACGCGGCCGTCCACCACGTGGAGGTGCTCGTGCACGACGCCGTCCCCGGCGGTCTCGGCGCGGCGCTCGCCTGGCTCACGAACACCTTCTTCTCCGCCGTCCTGGGCCTGGCCTGGGGCGCCGTCCTGGTGCTGGTCTGGGAGCTGCTGCCCTTCGGCAAGGGCGAGCACGAGGCCGAGCACGCCGCCCACGGCGCCCACGAGGCGCAGGACGAGCACCACGGGAAGCACTCCTCAGCGGCGTCCTCCGCGGCGGCGTCCTCGGGGGAGGAGGGCGCGGGACCGTCCGGCCCGTCCGACCCCACCCCGCCGGCCGACGGGGGCTCCACCGCGGCCCGCTGACCGGGCTCGCCGGGAGTCCGCTCAGAGATCGTCGGGGTCCCCGGCGCGGGCGTTGAGGTACTCGTCCAGGACGGCGGAGCCCAGATCCCCCGGGTCCGGCGCCACCACGCGCCCGTCGATCCGCTCGGCCATCCGCCGCAGGAACCGCTCCAGCCCCGGGTCGTCGCCGAGCCGGAAGAACGTCGCCTGGGCCCCCATGCGTCCCAGCCGGTCGAGCTCCTCGACCGTGGCGCGCAGGGTCTCCGGCTCCGTGGGCCAGGAGAACCAGCTCTCGCCGTCGGGCAGCAGGTGCGCCGTGGGCTCCCCGTCGGTGACCACGAGCAGGACGGGCTGCATCGAGGGGTGCTTGCGGAAGAACCGCGTGGCGAGCAGCAGCGCGTGGTGCAGGTTGGTGCCCTGCTCCCGCACCGGCGGCAGCCCCGTGAGCTCGTCGACCGGCAGGGCGCGGGCGTAGCGGCCGAACGCGACGATCTGCAGCTGGTCCCCCCGGAACCGGGTGGAGACGAGGTGGTGGAGCGCGAGCGCCGTGCGCTTCATGGGCACCCAGCGCCCCTCGGCGGCCATGGAGAACGAGGTGTCCACGAGGAGGACGACGGCGGCCTGCGTGCGCGCCTCGGTCTGGGCGACCTCGATGTCGCGGACGTCGAGGCGCAGCCCGCGCCGGACGTCGCCGCCCTCGGCGGCGGTGCGCCGGATCGCGTTGGTGATGGTGCGGGTGGTGTCCCACGGCTCGGCGTCCCCGAACTGCCACTCCCGGGTGGCGCCGGAGGGCTCGCCGGCCGCACCGGCGAGGCGGGTGTCGCGCTGACCGGTCCGGGAGGACAGGTTCTGCGCGGCGTCCCGCATCAGCGCCTTCCCGATCCGGCGCACGGCGCGGGGCGAGAGCCGCAGGTCCCCGTCGGCGCCGCGCTGCAGGTAGCCGCTGTCCCGCATCGCCCGCTCCAGCTCGGCGAGGGTCCGGGCCGAGACCGCGGCGTCCTCGCCCAGCTGCCGTGCGAGCGCGTCGAGGTCCATGTCGTCCAGGTTGGCGCCCCGGTGGTGCTGCGCCAGCTGCTCGGCGAGGGAGTCGAGCTCGGCGATGTCCTGGAGCACGCCCGTCCCGTCGCCGAGGCCCAGGCCGTCCTGGCCCTCGAAGCCCTCCGACCCGCCCCAGTCCTCGCCGGGGCGCAGTCCCTGCAGGTTGGCGTCGAGCCGGCCGAGCTGGTCCATCAGCTCGGGGGAGCCGAACGCCTGGGCGGAGAGCTGCATCAGCTCCTGGCGCTGCTCGGGGGACATGGAGTTGAGCATCCGCTGGGCCGCCGCCGCGCGCTGGGCCAGGGCGTCGATCAGCTCGTCGACCGACTGCGGGTTCTCGGGGAAGTGCTCCCCGTGCTTCGCCATGAAGTCCTGGAAGTCCTCCTCGGTGTCCTCGCCCCGCCCGTGCTTCTCGAGCAGCTCGTTGAGGTCCCGGAGCATCTCGGCCACGGCCTCCCGGTCGGCGTCCGTGGCGTTCTCCAGGGCCTGCTTCATCCCGGCGAAGCGCTGGTCCAGCAGCTCGCGGCCGAGGAGGTCCTTGATCTGCTCGTAGGCCTCCCGGGCGGACTCGGACTGCCAGTCGTAGGACGCGAGCTCGCTGACGGCGGCGGCCGTGGAGCTCGGCAGGCCGTCGAGCTGCATCTCCCGGAAGGAGCGGTCCATCGGGTCCATCCGAGCGTCCCGCAGGAACTGCTCGCGCTCCAGACGCAGCGCCTTGTCCAGCAGCTTCTTCGCCTCCTCGAGCGTGCCGCCCAGGCCGTGGCGCTTCAGCAGCTCGCGCCGGCGCTGCTGCAGGCGCCGGGACAGGTCGTCCAGGCCGTCGCGGCCGCGGCCGCCCCGCCGGAGGAACTCGCGCAGCGCGTGCTCCGGCGAGTACCCGGCCATGACGTCCTCGGAGACGGCCTCGAGCGCCTCGGAGAGGTCCACCGGCGGGGCCAGCGGATCGGGTCCTCCGGTGTACCGGCCGTACCTCGAGGACCGGTGGTGTGCGGGCATGACGCCCCCTCTGTGTCTTCTCTGTGTCCCGGTGCGGAACCGGGTGCGGGTCCTGGTGCCGGCCGTGCGGTCAGCCGTAGACGGTGCCGGCCTCGTCGGCGTCCTTGGAGATCTTCTGGGCGAGGTAGAGCCCCTCCAGCGCCAGCTCGATCGCGCTGGCGCGCTGGCCCGGCGTGCTCGCGCCGAGGCGTGCGGCGATCTCGTCGTAGGCGGTCGCGGCCCCGTCGTCGGAGGCCGTCAGCTCGGGCAGCCCGGCGAGGAAGTCCTGGGCGGAGACGTCGTCGCCGGTGGACACGGTCGTGCGGCCGTCGAAGGCCTCCACGACCGGGCCGAGGTCGAGACCGCGGAAGCGGCCGCGGACGGTCTCGGCGGTGGCCCGGCGGAGCAGGTGGTCGAGGATCGCGCGCTCGCGGCCCTCCTCGCCGGACTCGAACTCGATCTTGCCGGCCAGGACGTCGGTGGCCGTCTCCATGTCCACCATCCGCGCGACCGCCTCCGCCTCGCCGCGGATCGTGGCGCGGCGCAGCGCCGCGGCCGCGACCGTCTCCGCGCCGGCGATGGCGAAGCGCGCCGACACCCCCGAGCGCTGGTCCACCGCGGAGGACTCCCGCAGGAGGCGGGTGAACCGGGCCAGGGTCTCCAGGATCGTGTCCGGGACCTCGGCGATCAGCTCGGCCTCCTGGCGGATCACGGCGATCTCGTCCTCCAGCTCGAGCGGGTAGTGGGTGCGGATCTCGGCGCCGAACCGGTCCTTGAGCGGCGTGATGATCCGGCCTCGGTTCGTGTAGTCCTCGGGGTTGGCCGTGGCCACCACGAGGACGTCCAGCGGCAGCCGCAGGACGTAGCCGCGGATCTGGATGTCCCGCTCCTCCATCACGTTGAGCATGGCCACCTGGATGCGCTCGGCGAGGTCGGGCAGCTCGTTGATCGCCACGATCCCGCGGTGCGAGCGGGGCACGAGCCCGTAGTGGATGGTCTCCGGGTCCCCGAGCCGCCGGCCCTCGGCCACGCGCATCGGGTCCACGTCCCCGATGAGGTCCGCCACGGACGTGTCCGGGGTGGCGAGCTTCTCGACGTAGCGCTCCGACCGGTGCCGCCAGACCACGGGCAGCTCGTCGCCCTCGAGCAGGATCCGGCGCCGCGACGCCTCGGTCAGCGGCTCCAGGGGGTGCTCGTTGAGCTCCGACCCCTCGATGGCGGGGGACCACTCGTCGAGCAGGCCGGCGAGGGTGCGCAGCAGGCGGGTCTTGCCCTGGCCGCGCTCGCCCAGCAGCACCACGTCGTGGCCGGCGAGCAGGGCCCGCTCGAGCTGCGGCAGGACCGTGCGCCCGAGCCCGTGCAGGCCCGGCCAGGGGTCACCGCCCTCGGCCAGCGTGCGCAGGAGGTTCTCGCGGATCTCCTCGCGCAGCGTCCGGTGGGTCACGCCGGCGGCGCGGAGCTCGCCGAGCGTGCGGATGTCAGGGTGATCGGTGCGATCAGTCACAGCGCCAACCTAACCCCGGCGTCAAGAGGGGGCCCGCGGGCCGGGGCCGGCGTCGTCGCAGGCGGCGCCCGACGACGACGGGCGCGGGGCCCCTGTGGCCCCGGGGCCCCCGCCAGTACGCTGGTGCATCATGGTCACTCGCAAGGCACCACGGAGCACCCTCGTCCTGCTCGTGCGGCACGGGGAGACCCCCACCACGGGCAAGGTCCTGCCGGGGCGGGCCCCCGGCCTGCACCTCTCCGAGCGCGGCCGGGCCCAGGCGGACCGGGTGGCGGAGCGGCTCGCGGGCGTGCGCGTCGACGCCGTGTACACCTCACCGCTCGAGCGCACGCGCGAGACCGCGGCGCCGACCGCGGCCCGGACCGGCCGGGAGGCCGTCGTGGAGCCGGGACTGCTCGAGTGCGACTTCGGGGAGTGGACGGGCGAGGAGCTCTCCCGCCTCTCCCGGCTCAAGGCGTGGTCGACCGTCCAGCGGGCGCCCTCGACCTTCCGCTTCCCCGGCGGCGAGAGCTTCCCCGAGATGCAGGCGCGCACCGTGGGCGCCGTGGACCGGGTGCGCGCCGCCCACGAGGGCGGGGTGGTGGTCTGCTTCTCGCACGCCGACCCCATCAAGGCGGCCCTCGCCCACGCCCTGGGCACGCACCTGGACCTGTTCCAGCGGATCGTGGTCAGCCCGTGCTCCGTCTCGGCGATCTCGTACGCGCCGGGGCAGGCGCCGGCCGTGCTCACCGTGAACTCCACGGACCAGCCGCTGGCCGGCCTGAGGGTGTCGTGAGCGGACGCTGATGGGCGAGCTCGTGCTCCTGACGGAGGGCCGGTTGGAGCTCCTCGGACTGATCCGGGAGAGCAGCAACTCGGCGCTGCTCGTCGAGGTCACGCTCGAGGAGGAGACGGCCTGGGGGATCTACAAGCCGCTCGAGGGCGAGCGGCCGCTGCTCGACTTCCGCCCCGGCCTGCACCGGCGGGAGCGCGCCGCGTACGTGCTGAGCGAGTTCCTGGGCTGGGGCATCGTCCCGCCCACCGTCCTGCGCCAGGACGGCCCGTTCGGCACGGGGTCCCTGCAGCGGTTCGTGGAGCACGACCCCCGGCAGCACTACTTCACCCTCTACGACACCGCCCCCGACACCCACGACGCCCTGCGCCGGATCGCGCTGTTCGACCTCGTGGCCAACAACGCCGACCGCAAGGGCGGCCACGTGCTGCGGGGCGCCGACGGCCGGATCTGGGGGATCGACCACGGTCTGTGCTTCGCGGCGGCGTTCAAGCTGCGGACGGTCGTCTGGGACTTCTCCGGCGAGCCCGTGCCCGAGGACCTGCTGCGGGACATCGCCCCGCTGGCCGACGACGTCCCCGCCGAGCTCGCCGAGCTCCTCGACGCCGAGGAGGTGGCCGCGCTGCGGCGGCGGGTGCGCCGGCTCCTCGACGAGGCGGTCCTGCCGGTCGACGTCACCGGCCGCCGGATCCCCTGGCCGCTGCTCTAACGGCGCAGGGTGGCGGCCGGGTTCTCGCCGTAGGCCTGCCGGTGGCGGCGCGCGAAGTCGCCGGGGTGGTTCATGCCCCAGCGCCGGGCGATGCCGCGCACGGTGTCACCCCGGGCCGGGTCGCCCTGCACCAGGTCGTCGTGGGCGGCCACCAGCCGCAGCTCGCGCAGATAGGCCCCCGGCGTGGTCCCGGCGTGGGAGCGGAAGGCCCGGACGAGCTCCACGGTGCTCACCCCCGCGTGGCGGGCGACGTCCTCGACCGTGATCGGCGAGGACGCGGCGGCGTGCAGGAACTCGACCGCGTCCCGGTAGGCCGCCTGCTGCCCGGCGGCCGACGCGCGCCGGGCCACGGGCTCCCCGGCGAGGGCGAACGCCTCCAGGGTCGCCACCGACATCCGCCGCCGCAGATCCGCGCGCAGCAGGGGGAGGGAAGCGACCTCGGGGTCGGCCAGGACCTGCTGCGCGAACGCGAAGGTGCTCCTCCAGTGCCTCTCCCGGGCGGGGGAGTGCGGGCGCGGTCCGTGGAAGGCGACCTCGAGGGTCTCGTCCCCGTGGACCGTCCGGGCGGTCTCCCGCAGCGTGGACCGGTCGATGGTGACCGAGTCGACCAGCAGCTGGTCCACCTCGCCGCAGTACTCCTGGCCCGGCTGCAGCAGGAACACCCCGAGCCCGCTGCCCCTCCGGCCGTCGATGCTCCAGTTGACGCCCCCGGCGCGGGGCACGACGACCGAGAACATGTCGTCGAGCACCATCCGGCCGGCGATGCTGCCGCGGAAGGTGAGCCGGCCCAGTTGGAGGTCGGCGTCGCCCAGCACGTCCTGGCGGTACAGGAAGGACGACTCGTCGGTGATCGTGCCCATGCGCGCACTGGTGTAGATCTGCTGCAGCGCCTCGTTCGCCACCTCCGGGTCGGTGGTCGCCGTGTGCAAGCGGATCGGCGTCCCCGGCGCCCGCTCCGTCTCCTGGGGCATCCCGGTCAGCTCCGCAGGGTGGTGGCGGGGGCCTGGCCGTGCCGGTCCCGGTAGGCGGCGGCGAAGCGGCCGCGGTGGCCGAAGCCCCAGCGCGCGGCCACCGCCTCCACGGTCGAGCCGGTCGTGGGGTCGGCGGCGAGCAGCTCCCGGTGGACGGCGTCGAGCCGGGCGTCGCGCAGGTAGGCCATCGGGGTGGTGTCCAGCTCCCGGCGGAAGGCCGCCTGGAGACCGCGCACGCTCATCCGGGCGGCGGCGGCGATGTCGGCCGGTCCGACGTCCGCGGCCACGTGCTCCTCGATGAAGGCCACCGCCCGCCGCACTCCGGCCGGAGCCGGGCGGGTCTGCCCGGTGGCCGTCCCGCTGCGGTCCAGGAAGCTCCCGGGAAAGGTGTGCAGCAGGACGGTGGCGAGGGAGCGGGCGGCCTCGGAGCGGATCAGGGGGCTGCTCATCGCCCGGGAGTCGGGCAGGAGGTCGCGGGCGAAGTGGGAGACCGTCCCGCGCCAGTACTGGGTCATGGCCGGCGACACCGGGCGGGTCCCCGTGAACTCCAGCCGGAAGCCCTCGTTCCCCAGCAGCCGCCGGGCGTGGTCCTCCACCGCGGCAGGGTCCAGGGACACGGTGGTCGCCTCGAGGTCGTCCCACCAGCTGGTGAAGGTGCGCTGCGGGAACAGGAAGGGCCCGGTGCGGGGGAAGCGGTCGCCGGCGCTGGTGGCGCTCAGCACGCCCGCCGTCACGTGGCACACCCGCAGCACGCCGGCGCCGTCCGTGCGGCCGGTGCACGAGGAGCCCTTCAGCCGGACGCGCTCGTAGGCGACGAAGTCGATCCCGGTCGAGGCCAGGGTCATGTCGAAACTGCCGTCCGGGGAGCGGCGCACGCCCCGGATGGCGAAGACCTCGTCGTGCACCGCGATGCCCTCGGCCGGGTCGCGGGTGCTGAACACGGCCCGCTGCACCTGGGAGTCCATGGTCCGCAGGCTACGCCCGACCGCCGAGGGAGTCGACCGCGGACCGCCGGCGGTCCGCCGGGACCCTTGCCCGCGGCGCCCGCCCGGGCGTACCTTGGTGGGCATGTTCCTGTCCTGATGCCCCGGCCCGCGTCCGCGGCCGGCACCGTCGATCCGAGCCCAGAGGGCTCCGCGCATCCGGTGCCGCACTCGCCCGGCGGGCCCGACCCCCAGCATCGACAGGACCGCACCGTGACCACCACCGCCCCCTCGGCGGCGACCGCCGCCCCGCACCGTCCCGCCCACCTGCGCCTGGACGGCATCGGTGTCAGCCACCCCGGCCGCCGGGTCCTCACCGACGTGTCCCTGACCGTCGCCGCCGGTGAGCGCACCGGCCTGATCGGGGAGAACGGCGCCGGCAAGACCACCCTGCTGCACGTGGCGGCCGGGCTCCTGGTGCCGGGCACGGGCACCGTGCACCGGCCGGAGCGCACCGGACTGCTGCACCAGGAGCTCGACCTCCCCGCCGCCACCACCCTGGAGCAGGTCGTCGAGCGAGCCGTCCGAGAGGTCCGCGCCCTGGAGCGCCGGCTGGCAGCGCTCGCCGTCGGCATCGCCGCGGCGCCCGACGACCCCGCGACGGCGGACGCCTACGACACCGTGCTCCGGGACGCCGAGCGCCACGGGCTGTGGGCCCTCGACGCCCGCATCGAGACGGTCCTGAGCGGACTCGGACTGGCCCGGCTGCCGAGGAGCCGGGCGGTCGGGGAGCTGTCCGGCGGGCAGCGGCGCCGCCTCGCGCTCGCGGCGCTGCTGCTCGCCCGGCCCACGGCGCTGCTGCTCGACGAGCCGACGAACCACCTCGACGACGACGCCGTCGACTTCCTCGCGGCCGAGCTGGCCGGCTGGCGTGGCCCGGTGCTTCTGGCCAGCCACGACCGGTGGTTCCTGGACGAGGTGGCCACCGGGGTGGTCGACCTCGACCCCGCCCTGGGGCCCGACGAGTCCGCGGGCGGCCCGCCCCGGCAGGGCACGGCGTCCACGGGCGGCTACAGCTCCTACCTCCGGCAGCGGGAGCTCGCCCGCCGCCGCTGGGCCGAGCGCTTCGCCGCCCAGGGGCAGGAGCGGGAGCGGCTGCGGGAGATCGCCGAGGTCTCCGGCCGGGAGATCTTCCACACCACGGCCCCGAAGTCCGAGGGCCGGATCACCCGGAAGTTCTACAGCGACCGCGCCGCCAAGACCATCGGCGGCCGGGTGCGCTCGGCCCGCCACCGGCTGGCCGAGCTCGAGCGCACCGCGGTCGGCGCCCCGCCGACACCCCTGCGCTTCGCGGGCTTCCGCCGGGGCGCGGACACCGGGGCCGACGCCGACGTCCCGCTGGTCCGGCTCACCGGGGCACATGTGGACGGACGACTGGCGCCCACCGACCTCGAGCTGCGCGCCGGGGACCGGCTGCTGGTCGAGGGCCCGAACGGCACCGGGAAGTCGACGCTGCTCGCCGTGCTGGCGGGGGAGCTGCCCGCCGACGGCGGGACCGTGGAGCGGCAGGGTCCCGTCGTCGTCGGCCGCCTGGCCCAGGACGACTCCTGGCCGGACCTGGCGTGCCCGGCCGAGGCGGCCTTCCGCTCCCGGCTGCGGGACGGCAGCGGCGCCCCGACGCTGGAGGAGCTCGGTCTCCTGCGCGCCGGCGACGCCTGCCGCCCCCTCGGGGAGCTCTCCCCCGGGCAGCGCCGGAGGGTGGCGCTCGCGGTCCTGGTCGCGGAGCCGGCCCCGCTGCTGCTCCTGGACGAGCCCACCAACCACCTGTCGCTCGCCCTGGCCGAGGAGCTCGAGCGGGCCCTGGAGGACTTCCCGGGCACGGTGGTGCTGGCCACGCACGACCGGTGGGTCCGGCGGCGCTGGCGGGGCCGGGTGCTCCGGGTGCGGTCCGGGACGGACTGATCGCCCGGACCCGCCGCCTACGGTGCCGCGGCCGGGCGGGGGGAGGTGCCGGTGTCCTCCCGCACGTACGCCTCGATCTCCCGCCCGGCGTCCCCGAACCAGGGCGCCGACTCCTCGTAGTCGGACCACCCGTCGGTCAGGACGGCGACGACGTAGTCGTGCCCGCCGAGCTCGACGATCCCGGCGTCGTGCGAGACGTCCACCAGCAGGCCGGTCTTGTGCGCGAAGCCGACGTCCGGGGAGAAGCCCGAGGAGAGGGCGTAGTCGAGGTGCTGCTCCTCGAGGAACCCGAGGAGCAGGGCGGTGGAGGGGCCGGAGAGCAGCTCGCCGCGGCGCAGGCGCTCCAGGAGGGCGGCGACGTCCGCGGGAGTGGTGGTCATCGCGACGACGTCCTGCGAACCGGTGTCGGGGTCGAAGGTCGTGTCGGTGAAGCCCTGCTCGTGCGCGAAGGCCTCGACCTGCTCCCACCCGAGCCACTGGCCCAGTGCCGCACCGGAGGCGTTGTCCGACCAGCTGATCATCACGTCGAGGGCCTGCTCGACCGTGAGGCCCAGTCCCGGCACGACGTCCGAGAGGGCGAGGGCTCCCCGGTCGGCCCGGTCGAGGACCGCGTGGGCCAGGAAGAGCTTGTAGAGGCTCGCGCTCGTGAACGGGCGGTCCGCGTTGCGGGCCACGACCTCCCCGCCCTCGGGGTCGAGCAGCACGACCCCCAGCTCCCCGGGCACCTCGGCGGCGAGCTCCTCCAGGTCCGCCGCCAGGCCCGCGGCGGCGGCCTCGGCCGTCGGGGCGGCGGCCGGCACGGCGCCGTCCCCGTCCCCGCCGCAGGCGCCGAGAAGGAGGGCGAGGACGAGGCCCAGCGCCGCGGCGCGGCCGGATCGGGCCCCTCGACTTCTCGTGCGCACGGTGCGCCTTTCGTTCCCGGACGGACGGGGACGCGGGCGGTTCGCCCCGGCGGCAGGCGCCGGTCCCGTTCCCGACCGTACCGGCGCCGTCCTGGATTTCTGCTGAGCATCTTCCGTCAATCCTGTCCCCACTGTTGCACCGGTTTGTGAAGCGTGCTTACCTTTGATGCTCATGCAGAAGCACGGAGGAGGGGTCATGACAGCAGCTGCGGGTGAGAGCTGGTGGCGCAGGACGCTGGCGATCGGGTTCCTGTCCTTCGCCGCCCTGGGACTCGCCGGGTGCGACGACCCCGGGTCCGGCGGCGAGGAGGGCACGGAGCAGGAGGCCCCCGCCGGAGGCGAGGAGACCGCCGAGGACGAGGCCACGGACGCCACCGAGGAGGAGAACACGACCGGGCCCATCAGCCCCACGGAGGGCGAGGGGCCCATGGAACAGGATGACGAGCAGGAGGACGGCTGATCCGGCGGCTCCCTGGCCGGCGGCGCCGGGGCTGCCGCGCCCCCACCTGATGGACCAGCGCTGGGAGGACGCCGTCTTCCTGCACTGGCGGATCCCCGTGTCCGCCGCGGCGGCGCGGATGCCGCCGGGCGTCCGGGCGGACGTGGTCGACGGCTCCGCCTGGGCGGGCCTCGTCGGCTTCCGGATGCAGCGGATCCGGCTCGGCGCCGCGGTGCCCCTGCCCTACTGGGGAAGCTTCCCCGAGATCAACGTCCGCCTCTACTCCCGCGAGCCGGACGGCACGCGCGCAGTGGTGTTCCTGTCCCTCGACGCCCCACGGCTTGCGGTGGTCCTCGGCGCCCGCGCCGCCGGCCTGCCCTACGTGTGGTCGCAGTGCCGGGCCGTCGCCCCCGACGGGCCGGATCCCGCTTACGGGTACGACGTCGTCCGGCGCCGCGGACGGACGACGTCCTCCTTCGCCGTGCACCCGGACCGCGCTGCCCGCGCCGCCGACGAGCTGTCGCTGGAGCTCACCGCGCGGTTCGGTCTGCACAGCCGGTTCGCCGGCCGCACGGTGCACGTCCCCGTCTCGCACGAGCCGTGGCCGCTGCACCCCGCGGCGGTCGCGCACCTCGAGGACGGCCTGCTGGCCGCGGCTGGTCTCGACGTCGACGGCCCGCCCGAGTCCGTGCTGTTCTCGCCGGGCGTCCGGACCCGGATCGGGCGGCCCCGGACGGTGCCCGGCCCCTGATCCGCGGATCCCGCACCGTCCGCCGGACCGCGCCTGCCCGCGCACCGTCCGCGGCCGTCCGGGTGCTCCGTCCCCCGGATCGCGCCGCCCGGTACCCGACAGCCCCACAAGAGTGGGCAGGCCCGGAGCGCGCGGGAGGTCCAGGATGGAACCAACTCCCGCAGGAGCGACCGGGGGGACTCCGGTCGAGGTCGCTCCCGGAGCCGCTCACCGCCGGGACCGTTCCACCGGGGGAGCCGCACGCGAAAGGCCCGCCGTGACCACTCCCCTCGTTCCCGAGCTGCCCCAGCTGCCCGACTTCTCCGGCCGGTCCTCGGCCGAGCCCGGGGCCGCCCGCCCCGGCCGCGCGTTCGAGTCCGCGGCCACGGGCGCCCTGCTCCTGCTCCTCGCGCTGACCGTGGTCCTGGCCGTCCTCGTGCGCGCCGTGCCCCTGGGGCCGCTGCTCACGGTGGTGCTCCTGCTGCTCGTGTCCGTCGGTGCGCTCGCGCTCGGCGCCCGGGGCGGCGGCGCCCTCCCGGCGGAGCCGCCGGAGGACCCCGCCGACGGGACACCGGAGACGCAGGGGGTCTACTACTACGACCGGCACGGCCGGCCGGTGGCCATCGACGACGCGTTCTGAGCGGCGCCCCGTCCGGCGCCTCCCGGTCCGGGCCGGTGCCCGGCGGCCGCGGTGGCACCGGCACCGTGTCCGAATCGTGTCCGTCATCTTCACGCACGGTGGCCGATGCACCCTGACCTGCGCCTACGTTGGTGACGTCGTACCAGACACGGGGCCCGGGGGCGTTCGGGGGAATGCGCCGCGGGCCGGCACCAGTCGCGAAGCGCTTCTCGCTTCTCCACCGGATGGGACAGAACCATGAGAAGAACCACCAGGGCAGTCACGGCCGCCGCCTTCGCGGCAGGAATCGGTCTCGTCGCCGCCGCACCGGCGCAGGCGATGGAGATCTACGAGATCAGCGACGCCACGCGGATCGCCGAGGGGGCGGCCCTGCAGGGCACCTACACGGTGTCGTGCACGGCGGGGACCAACATCGTCGTCGGGCTCAACGTGACCCAGCGGGTCTCCGAGGGGCGGATCGCCAACAGCAGCTACTTCGAGCAGTGGGTCTGCGAGGGCGGCGAGGTCGAGCTGGACTACCAGGTCGTGGCCTTCAACATGGCCTTCGACGAGGGGCCGGCCGTGCTCTCCGGGTTCATCCAGGAGTGCGCCACGGAGTTCTGCGGGACCGGCACGAACCTGCCGCTGCAGGTCATCGAGATCGCCGACTAGCGGGACCGGTGGACGGGCCCGTTCCTGCGCCGGCGCAGGAGCGGGCCCGTCCCGCATCCCCGGCTGCGGAACTCTGTCCGAAAGTCCAGTGACCGGCACCACCCCCGGTCCTATAGTCGAAGTCATCGACCGCACATCTCTCCCCCCACGCCCCCCGCAGCGGCTCCACGACCGCGCCGTCCCCGTCCTCCAGGAGGAGGTCCTCACGAGGCGGCCGGCGCGCGTCGACGTCGTGAGCGGCGCCGCCCCCGCCGTGAAGGGCTACCGCACGGTCTGCCGGGAGCTCCTCGAGCGGGCCGGGCTGTGAGCGCCCCCGCCGTCGAGCTGCGCCGCCCCGAGGGCCGGTGGCACCGCCACCGCGAGCCCGTCTGGGGCACCACCGTGACCGTCGACGTCCGCGCCGGCGAGGAGGGGCTGCCCCCCGAGCCCGCCGTGCAGCACGCCCTGGACACGGCCGTGGCCAACATGCGGTGGGTCGACGCGGTCTTCTCCACCTACCGCCCCGACTCGCTCGTGACGGCGCTCCGCTCCGGTCTGCTCGACGAGCGCCGGCTCAGCCGGTGGGACGCCGCCCAGGGCGCTCTCCTGGACGTGCTCCGGCGCTGCCGAGAGGCCCGGGAGCTGACCGACGGCTGCTTCGACCCGTGGGCCGTGCGCGGCGGCTTCGACCCCTCCGGCTACGTCACGGCGTGGGCCGCGGAGCGGATCGCCGACGACCTCGTCCGCGCCGGGTGCGCGAACGTCTGCGTGGAGGCCGGCGGGGACGTCGTGACCCGCGGGTCCGCCGGACCCGGGAGGCCCTGGACCGTGGGCATCCGCCACCCCGACGACGCCGGTGCGGTGACCTGGTCCGTGCTGCCCGGCAACGGCGCGGTGTCGACCTCGAGCACCGCCGAGCGCCCGGCGCACGTCGTGGACCCGCGCACGGGACGGCCCGCCGCGGGCGCCCGGTCCGCGACGGTCGTCGGCCCGGACGCACGGCTCGCCGGCGTGCTGGCCACGGCCCTCGTGGTCGCCGGCCGGGACGGGGCCCGCTGGTTCACCGGCCTGGACGAGTGGTCCGCCTGGGGCGTGGACCCCGCCCCCGCGGACACGGCCTGGTCGGTCGGCCGGGAGCACCACCTGGCCCGCTGAGTCCGCCCGCGGCCTCGCCGGTGGCTAGGGTGGAGGCGGTGAGCACCCACCCCGACACCGCCCCGACCGCCGCCTCCGACACCACCCGCACCGGCATGGTCCGGGTCCGGGGAGCCTCCGAGAACAACCTGCGCCACGTGGACGTGGACGTCCCCCGCGACGCGATCGTCGCCTTCACCGGCGTCTCCGGGTCCGGGAAGTCCTCCCTGGCCTTCGGCACCATCTACGCCGAGGCGCAGCGGCGCTACCTCGAGTCCGTGGCACCGTACGCGCGGCGCCTGATCCAGCAGGGGCACAACCCCGCGGTCGAGGGGATCACCGGGCTGCCGCCCGCCGTGGCCCTGCAGCAGCGGCGCGGCGCGCCCAGCTCGCGCTCCACCGTGGGCACCCTCACCACGCTGTCCAACTCGATGCGCATGCTCTTCTCCCGGGCGGGCACCTACCCGGACTCCGCCGCGGGCAGCCTGGACTCGGACGCCTTCTCGCCCAACACCGCCGCCGGCGCGTGCCCCCGGTGCTCGGGCCTGGGCACCGTGCACGACGTCACCGAGCCCTCCCTGGTCCCGGACCCGGGGCTCAGCATCCGGGACGGGGCCGTCGCGGCGTGGCCCGGCGCGTGGCAGGGCAAGAACCTGCGCGACATCCTGAGCCACCTGGGCCACGACGTCGACGTCCCCTGGCGCGAGCTGCCGCGTGAGGAGCGCGACTGGATCCTGTTCACCGAGGAGCAGCCCGTCGTGGAGATCACCCCGCAGCGGGACCGGGTGGCGAAGCCGTACAAGGGCCGGTTCTGGAGCGCGAGAAGCTACGTCCTGCACACCCTGGCGGACTCCGCGAGCCAGCAGATGCGCGAGCGCGTCCTGCAGTACGTGGTCACGGGACCCTGCCCCGCGTGCGCCGGCAGCGGCCTGCGCCCCGAGGCGCTCGCCGTGACCTTCGCGGGGCGGAGCATCGCCGAGCTCAACGGGGCGTCCCTCGGCGAGCTGGCCGAGGTGGTCCGGCCCACCGCCGCCCTGGAGCACGCCGGGACCGCCTCCCGGGCGGTGTCCTCGGGGGAGCGCAGCGAAGCCGCGGTGACCATTGCCAAGGACCTGCTCGCCCGGCTGCAGGTGCTCCTGGACCTGGGGCTGGGCTACCTGAGCCTGGACCGGTCCACGCCCACGCTCTCCCCGGGGGAGATGCAGCGGCTGCGGATCGCCACCCAGCTGCGCTCCGGGCTCTTCGGCGTGGTCTACGTGCTCGACGAGCCCTCGGCGGGCCTGCACCCGGCCGACGCCGAGCCGCTGCTGGCCGTGCTCGAGGAGCTGAAGGCCTCCGGGAACTCGGTGTTCGTGGTGGAGCACGACATGGCCGTGGTGCGGCGCTCCGACTGGGTCGTGGACGTGGGGCCCCAGGCCGGGGACCGCGGCGGCGCGGTGCTGTACAGCGGCCCCGTGCCCGGCCTGGCCGACGTGGCGGAGTCCGCCACGCGCCCCTTCCTGTTCCCGGACGGCCCCCCGCACGGCTCTTCCGACGGCTCGCCCGACGACCCTCCGGGCGGCACGACGGCGGAGCGCACGCCGCGCCCGGTCGAGCGGCGGCTGCGGCTGCGCGGCGTCACGCGCCACAACCTGGTGGACCTCGACGCGGAGATCCCCCTGGGCGTGCTCACCGCCGTCACCGGGGTCTCCGGCTCGGGCAAGTCCACGCTGGTCAGCCAGGTCNCATCTTCGGCGCAAAAGGCGTTCGAAAAGAGGACGACGCCGCGCCCGCCGCCGGGGCACGGGTGGCTGCCGTCGAGGGCCTGGAGCACCTGGACCGGCTGATCCGGGTGGACCAGCGGCCCATCGGCCGCACCCCGCGCTCCAACCTGGCGACCTACACGGGACTGTTCGACGCGGTCCGCAAGCTCTACGCCGCCACCGACGAGGCGCGGGCCCGCGGCTACGGGGCCGGACGGTTCTCCTTCAACGTGACCGGCGGCCGGTGCGAGACGTGCCAGGGCGAGGGCTTCCTGGCCGTCGAGCTGCTGTTCCTGCCCGGCACCTACGGGCCCTGCCCCGACTGCCAGGGCGCCCGCTACAACCCGGAGACCCTGGAGGTGACCCACCGGGGGCGGAGCATCGCCGACGTCCTGGGCATGCGCGTGGAGACCGCCGCGGAGTTCCTCGCGGACGTCCCGGCCGCCGCGCGCAGCCTGCGCACCCTGCTCGACGTGGGGCTCGGCTACCTGCGGCTCGGCCAGCCGGCCACCGAGCTCTCCGGGGGTGAGGCGCAGCGGATCAAGCTGGCCACCGAGCTGCAGCGGGCCCGCCGCGGCCACACCCTGTACCTCCTGGACGAGCCCACCACCGGCTTGCACCCGCAGGACGTGCAGCTGCTGCTGCGCCAGCTGAACCGCCTGGTGGACGCCGGCAACACCGTGGTGGTGGTGGAGCACGCCATGGACGTGGTGGCGTCGTCGGACTGGGTGATCGACATGGGCCCGTCCGGCGGCGAGGCCGGCGGGCGGATCGTGTGCGCCGGCACCCCGGCCGAGGTCGCCGCGTGCCCGGCCAGTCGCACGGCGCCCTACCTGGCCGCAGCGCTGGCCTGACAGGCCGCGGCCCCGCGCGCCGGGAGGCGGGCGGGGCCGAGGTCAGCGGGCGCGGATCAGTTCTGCTGCTGGTCCTTCTCGTCGGCGCCGAGGAAGCCGCCGGCCTTCTCCTGGGCCTGGTCCACCTGGCCCTCGTACTTGTTGCCGGTGCGCTCGTCGACGGCGTCGCCGCCCCGGTCGATGCCCTGCTGCACCTTGTCCGGGTGCTGGTCCGCAAGGTCCTTCGCCTTGTCCGCGAATCCTCCCATGTCCACCATGATCGTTCCTCTCGTCGAACGGTTCCGGCGGGCGCGGCCCACCGGGGGTACCCCTCCATCCTGGTCCCTGGACGGGGCCCCTGGCCACCCCGCGCCGAGGTTGCGGCTGACGGCGACGCGGCCGGGCGCGGTGCCCGTCAGCTGCGGCCTCGCGGGTCGGTCCCGGTCCGGGTCCGGTGCAGCCGGCGGTGCAGGTCGCGCACCGCCGGCGCCAGCTCGTGGCAGGGGCCGTCCACGGGCACCCCCGGGGCCACCTGGGTGATCGGCAGCGCCGCGACGGGGGCCGGCGGGGCGCCGAGCTCGTCCAGCCACCGGCCGAGCTGCGCCGAGGAGGAGGCGTGGACGATGCGGCCCAGCCCCACCCAGGCGTGGGCCGCCGAGCACATGGGGCAGTGCTCGCCCGAGGTGTAGACCGTGGCCGCGGAGCGCTGCTCCGGGGTCAGGTGGGCGGCCGCCCACCGGGCGATCTCGAACTCGGGGTGGCGGGTCGCGTCACCGCCGGCCACCCGGTTGCGGTCCTCGAACAGGACCTCCCCCCGCGCCGAGACCAGCACCGAGCCGAACGGCTCGTCCCCGGCGTCGAGGGCCTCGCGGGCCAGCTCCACGCAGCGTCGCAGGTGTCCGCGGTCGGTCTCCGAGATGCCCATGGGCCCAGCCTACGGGCGGGGGCGCCGGCTCACAGGAACGCGCGGGCGGGCGGGCGCCTGCGGGAGAGGTCCCGGGCCACCGGACGGTAGGCCAGGACCAGCAGCAGCAGGGCGACCGGCACCAGGAAGGAGAACCCCGCGGCCAGGTAGCCGACCGTCCCGGTCACGCCGCCCAGGAAGAACAGGCCCACGAGGGTGGTCAGGACCCGCAGCTTCCTGCGGTCCGCCCGGACCGGTTCCGGACCCGGTGTGCGGTGGGGGTAGAGCATCCTGCCGAGCTCGATCGCGATGTCGGTGACCATCCCGGTGACGTGGGTGGTGCGCACGGGGATGTCGGCGACCTTGCTGAGGAGCGCGTTCTGCATCCCCATGGTGAAGCACAGGACGGCGACGGGCACGAGGCCGCGGTGGTCGTCCTCGACGGCCTCGGCGGTCAGGCTGAACACCAGGATCAGCGCGCCCTCGAAGGCGAGCACGTTCGCGAACCGGCACCCGAGCCCGCGCCGCCGGCCCCAGGTGAAGAGCAGCGAGCACCAGATGCCGCCGAGCACGAACGCGCCCAGTCCCACCGCGCCGAGGGACAGCAGCTCCACGTCCCCGTCCACGAGGTGGTCGGCCATGGTCGCGGTCAGGCCGGTCATGTGGGAGGTGTAGAGCGCCACGGCCACGAAGCCCGCAGAGTTGAGCATGCCGGCCACGAGGATCAGCAGGCAGGCCAGGTGGAGGTCGTAACGGGGGCTCCGGCGGGGCCCCGAGACCCGGGACAGGTAGCCGGTGACGGGTGTGGCCATGCGCTCAGCCTAGGAACGGCGCGGCCCGGGCCCAGCAGACCATCGGCCGGATCAGGCGGTGTTCTCCGTCACGTCGACGACCCCCTCGAGCACCTCCACCACCACGGCGCGCGCCCGCGCCTCGGCCTCGGCCGCGTTTCCGGAGGCGACGGCGGCGGCCGTGGCCTCGTGGTCCTCGAGCGCGCCGGGGTCCGGGGAGCGGGGCATGAGCCCGAGCGCCGTGCGGCCGGAGAGCACCTCGGCCACCACGTCCTGCAGGGCGGCGAGCATCGGGTTGCCGCTCGCCTCCAGCAGCAGCGCGTGGTAGGCGGTGTCCACCTCCAGGTACTCGGGGTCGGTGCCGCGGCGTGCCTCGCCGAGTTCCCGCAGCCGGGCGGCGAGCTCCACCAGGCGCCGCCGGGTGGGCCCGTCGGCCCGGACCGCGGCCAGCCGGGCGGCCACGGGCTCGATGGCGGTCCGCAGCTCGGTCAGGCTCCGCAGCTGCTCGTCGCGCCCCGGGCCGCCGAGCCGCCACCGGATCAGCCGGGGGTCGAACGGGTTCCAGTCCCGCGGCGGGCGGACGGTGACGCCCACCCGCCGCCGGGACTCCACCATCCCCATGGACTCGAGCACGCGCACCACCTCCCGCACGAGCGTGCGGGAGACCCCGAACTCCTCCTCGAGGGCCGCGAGCGTCAGGACCGTTCCCGGCGCCCGCGCCCCGGAGGCGATGCTCTCGCCGAGCCGGTCCAGCACCCCGCTGTGCTGCTCCACCCCGTGCATGGACGCTCCGTCCGTCATGTGCGGCGCGGTCGCGCCCACCCTGTTGCCAAAAGTATGATCTTTCTGTCAGCCTAGCGTGTGTCGTGGCTCACGACGAGACCCCAGGGCCTGCCCGCAGGCACGAGATCAACGGAGAAACTCAGTGGAAGACTGGACACAGACCCTCGGCACCGCGCCGCTGCTGACGATCGCGGCAGCCGCCATCGCACTGATCCTGGTCCTGGTGATCAAGTTCAAGCTGCACGCCTTCCTCACCTTGATCCTGGTGGCGCTGCTGACGGCATTCGCCACGGGCATCCCCACGGGGATGATCGTGGACACCGCGGTCACCGCCTTCGGCGGCACGCTCGGCTCGGTGGCCCTGCTCATCGGCCTCGGCGCCATGCTCGGCAAGCTCGTGGAGCACAGCGGCGGCGCCCGGGTGCTCGCGGACAAGCTCGTGGACATCTTCGGCGAGAAGCGCGCGCCCTTCGGTCTCGGCATCGCCTCCCTGATCATGGGCTTCCCGATCTTCTTCGACGCCGGCCTCGTGGTCATGCTGCCGATCATCTTCGCCGTCGCCCGCCGGGTGAGCGGCAACAACGTGCTCCTGTACGGCATCCCCGCCGCCGGTGCGTTCTCGGTCATGCACGTCTTCGTGCCGCCGCACCCCGGTCCCGTGGCCGCCACGGAGCTCTACGGCGCCGACCTCGGCATGGTCCTGCTCATCGGCCTGCTGCTGGCGTTCCCGCTCTGGTACGTCTCCGCGTACCTCTGGGGCAAGCGCGTGGGCACCAAGTACGTCCTCCCCGTCCCGGGCTTCTTCGGCGACGTCGACGACGACCAGCCCGCCAACCCGCCGCGGGTCGGCACCATCATCGCCCTGCTGCTGCTGCCCCTGGTGCTCATCTTCATGAACACCGGCCTGGACTTCCTGCGCGCCGCCGGCGCCGTCTCCGAGGACGCCGAGTGGTTCCAGGTGCTCTCCGCCCTCGGCGAGTCCCCGGTCGCCCTGCTGATCTCGGTCCTCGTGGCCCTGTTCGTCCTCGGCACCCGCCGCGGCGAGCACGGCACCGCCCTGGAGAAGGTCATCGACTCCTCCCTGGGCCCGGTCGCCTCCGTCATCCTCATCACCGGCGCCGGCGGCATGTTCGGCGGCATCCTGCGCGCCTCCGGCATCGGCGACGCGCTGGCGTCCTCGCTGGACGGCATCGGGCTGCCCGTCATCTTCGCGGCCTACATCATCGCCGTGGTCCTGCGCCTGGCCCAGGGCTCGGCCACCGTGGCCCTCGTCACCGCCGCCGGGCTCATGGCACCGGCCGTGGCCGCGGGCAACTTCAACTCCGTGGAGGTCGCGGCCGTGGTACTGGCCACCGCCGCCGGCTCGGTCTTCGCCGGGCACGTCAACGACTCCGGCTTCTGGCTCGTGGGCCGGCTCATGGGCATGGACGTCAAGACCACGCTGAAGACCTGGACGGTCCAGCAGGCCCTCGAGTCCGTCCTCGGCTTCGCCGTCGTCCTCGTCATCTTCTACATCGCCTGAGGCCCCGGATGCGAAACGTCTTCGACATCACCGGCCGGCTCGCCCTCGTCACCGGCTCCTCCCGGGGGCTGGGGCGGGCCCTGGCCACGGGCCTCGCCGAGGCGGGGGCCCGCGTGGTCCTGCACGGGCGGGACGCCGACGCCCTCGCGCGGGTGCGCGACGAGATCGCCGCCGGCACGGGCACCGCCCCGGTCACGGCGGCCTTCGACCTCACCGACGCCGAGGCCGTCCGGACGGGGATCGACGCGGTCCTCGCCGAGCACGGCGTCCCGGACATCCTGGTGAACAACGCCGGGATCCAGCGCCGCGCCCCCTTCGCCGAGTTCGCGGCCCAGGACTGGGAGGACATCGTCGCGGCGAACCTCTCGAGCGTGTTCCACGTGTCCCGGGCCGTGGTCCCCGGCATGCAGGAGCGCGGCTCGGGCAAGATCGTCAACATCGGCTCCGTGCAGTCGGTGCTCGCCCGGCAGACCATCGCCCCGTACTCGGCCACCAAGGGCGGGGTGGTCATGCTCACCAAGGGCATGGCCGCGGACCTCGCCCGGCACAACATCCAGGTCAACGCGATCTCGCCCGGGTACTTCGCCACCGAGATGAACCAGGCGCTGATCGAGGACGAGGCGTTCAACCACTGGGTGGTCGAGCGCACCCCGGCCCGGCGCTGGGGGCAGGTCGAGGAGCTCGTGGGCACGCTGGTCTACCTGTGCTCGGACGCCTCCAGCTTCGTCTCGGGGCACAACGTCCTGGTCGACGGCGGCATGACCTCCGTCCTCTGACCCGGGTCCGCCGCACCACCCGCAGTCCCACCCGGCACGCGCCGCACCGCGGCGCCCGGGGACGCACCAGGAAGAGAGCTCATGAAGGCCATCGTGATCCACGGCAAGGACGACCTGCGCGTCGAGGAGGTGCCCACCCCGGAGCCCGCCGAGGGGCAGGTCCGGCTCCGGATCGCCTACGGCGGGGTGTGCGGGTCGGACCTGCACTACTGGGCCGAGGGCGCCAACGGCGAGTACGTGGTCCGGGAGCCCCTCGTGCCCGGGCACGAGGTCTCCGGGACGGTGGACCTGGACCCCGCCGGCGAGCTCGCCCCCGGCACCCCGGTGACGGTCCACCCGGCCACGTTCGGCACGCCCCAGCCCGGGATCGAGGACCGGCGCCACCTGTGGCCCGGCGGGGCCTACCTGGGCAGCGCCTCCACCCGGCCGCACACCCAGGGCGGGATGAGCGAGTACCTGCTGGTCCGCCGGGACATGGTCCGGGTGCTCCCGGCCGGCCTGCCGCTGCGCCGGGCCGCGCTCGCCGAGCCGCTGGCCGTGGCCCTGCACGGGCTCACCGTGGCCGGGGACGTGACCGGCCGGCGCGTGCTCGTCTCCGGGTCCGGGCCGATCGGCCTGCTCACGGCCGCGGCGGCCCTGGCCCGGGGCGCGGCCGAGGTCGTGGCCACCGACGTCCTCGAGGGCCCGCTCGAGCGGGCCCGGGCGCTCGGCGTGCACGGCACCGTCCGGGTGGGGGCCGAGCAGATCCCGTCCGGGGCGTTCGACGTGGTGCTCGAGTGCTCCGGCGTGCCCGCGGCCGTGAGCCCCGCGCTGGTGGGCGCCCGCCGCGGCGGCGTCGTCGTCCAGGTGGGGATGGTGCCGGACGAGGCGCGGCCCGTGAACCTGGCCCCGCTGGTCTCCAAGGAGCTCCAGCTGCGCGGGTCCTTCCGGTTCGACGACGAGATCGACGAGGCGATCGGGCTGCTCGCCGACCGTCCCGGGATCGAGGACGTGGTCACGCACGAGTTCCCCGCCGACCGCGCCGTGGAGGCCTTCGCCACGGCCCGCGACTCCGCGGTCTCCGGCAAGGTCCTGGTGTCCCTGGCCCCCGGGGAGCCGCGCTGATGCCGGGGCCGGCCGGCGCCGGGCACCCGGATCCCGTGGTGGTGGGCGTCGACATCGGCACCACGAGCACCAAGGCCGTGGCCTTCGCCGTGGGCGGTGAGCAGCTCGCCGCCGCCTCGGCCGGCTACCCCCTGGAGGAGCCGCACCCCGGCCACGCAGTGCAGGACCCCGAGCTGATCCTGCAGGCGGTGCTGGACACCGTCCGCGCGGTGGTCGGGGAGGTCGGGGCGGAGCGCGTGGCGGGGCTGTCCTTCAGCGCCGCGATGCACAGCCTGCTCGGGCTCTCGCCCGAGGGAGAGCCCCTCACCCCGCTCGTCACCTGGGCGGACACCCGGGCCAGCGTCCAGGCGGAACGGCTGCGCGCGAGCGCGGGCGGCCTCGCCCTGCACCGGCGCACGGGCACCCCGGTGCACCCCATGTCGCCGCTGCCCAAGCTCGTGTGGTTCCACGATCAGGAGCCCAAGCTGTGCGAGCGCGTCGCCTTCTGGGCCGGCATCAAGGAGTTCGTGCTGCTGCGGCTGTGCGACGCGCTCGTGGTGGACCACTCGGTGGCCTCGGCCACCGGTCTGATGAACATCCACGAGCTGGCCTGGGACGGCGAGGCCCTCGCCCACGCCGGGATCCTGCCCGAGCAGCTGCCCGAGCTCGTGCCCACCACCCACGTCCTGCCCGGGCTCACGGACGAGGGCGCCCGGGCCACGGGGCTGCCCGCCACCGTGCCCGTAGTGGTGGGGGCCAGCGACGGCCCGCTGGCCAACCTCGGCCTGGGCGCGGTCCGGCCCGGGGTGGCGGCCTGCTCGATCGGCACGAGCGGCGCGCTGCGCGTCGTCGTCGACCGTCCCGTGGTGGACCCGCTGGGACGGGTCTTCTGCTACGCCCTGACCCCGGGGCGCTGGGTGGTCGGCGGGGCGATCAACAACGGCGGCGTGGTCCTGGGCTGGGCCGGGGACGCCCTCGCCCCCGACCTGGGGGAGGAGCCGGAGGAGGAGCTGCTCGCGCTCGCGGGGAGCGTCCCGGCCGGGTCCGGGGGGCTGCTCATGCTGCCCTACCTGCTGAGCGAGCGCGCCCCACACTGGAGCTCCCTGCCCAAGGGCGCCTACGTGGGGCTGACCCGCGCCCACCGCCGCGCGCACCTGGTGCGCGCGGCCCTGGAGGGGGTGTGCCAGCAGCTCGGCCTGGTCCTGCAGTCGATGCGCTCGGCCGGTCTGGCCGTGGAGCAGATCCGCGCCACCGGCGGCTTCGCCCGCAGCCCGCTGTGGCGGCAGCTGCTCGCCGACGTCCTCGGCACGGACATCTCCTTCGCCTCGGGCCACGAGGGCTCCGGGTTCGGCGCCGCGCTGCTCGGGATGCAGGCGCTCGGGCTGATCGAGTCCGTCGACGTGGCCGCGGACCTGGTGGAGGTCGAGTCCGTGGTGCGCCCGGACCCCGCCGACGCCGCGGTCCACGCGTCCCTGCAGCCGGTGTTCGAGCAGCTCTACGAGGCCCTCGTGCCCACGTTCACGTCCCTGCGCCGGCTGGCGCCCGCCCTGCCGCTCGAGCGCGACTGACCCTCCCGGCGGCTCCGACCCGGCCGTGTCGACCGGGCCGTGCCCGCCGGCGCCCCGTGACGATTCCGTGCACGCTCCGGAGGGCGCACCGGCGGGCCCGCGTGGGAGAATGGACCTGTTCTGCGGCGCCTGCGGGCCCGAGCGGCCCCGCACCGCGGATCGCCGGTGCCGAGGGGGCCCGCGATGATCTCGAGAACGGACGTGGAAGAACTCCACCGGCAGGTCCGTGGCCCGGTCCTGCTGCCGGACGAGGCCGGCTTCGCGCAGGAGGTCGCCGGCTTCAACCTGGCCGCCGTCCACCACCCGGACGCGGTGGCGGGCGTGACCGACGCCGCCGACGTGGTGGCCGTGATGCGGTGGGCCGCCGCCCACCACGAGCCCGTGGGGGTGCAGTCCACGGGCCACGGCGCGGACCAGCCCATGGAGGGCGGAGTGCTCGTCACGACCCACCGGATGCAGGAGATCGAGGTCGACCCCCGCCGCCGGACCGCGCGGATCGGCGCCGGCGTGCGGTGGCGCCGCGTGATCGACGCGGTCGCGCCCCACGGCCTCGCGGTGCTCAACGGTTCGGCCAGCGACGCCGGGGCGGTCGGCTACACCCTGGGCGGCGGGCTGCCGGTGCTCGGGCGGATCTTCGGCTTCGCCGCCGACCACCTGCTGGGTCTCGAGGTGGTGACCCCCGACGGGCGGCTGCGCCACGTGGACGCCCGGCACGAGCCGGAGCTGTTCGCCCTGCTGCGCGGGGGCAAGGGCAACCTGGGCCTCGTCACCGCGATGACCATGGACCTGGTCCCCCTGGAGGAGCTCTACGGCGGCGGGATCTTCTACCCCGGCAGCGACGCCCAGGAGGTGCTGAGCGCGTTCAGCCGGTGGGCGCCCACCCTGCCGGAGCGCGCCTCGACGTCCGTGGCCCTGCGCTGGATGCCGCACGACCCGACCGTCCCCGAGCAGCTGCACAAGCGGATGCTCGTGCACCTGCGCTTCTGCTGGGTCGGCTCGGAGGAGGAGGGCGCCCGGGTCCTCGCGCCGATGCGGGCGGTCTCCCGGCCGGTCCTGGACCTGGTGGGGCCCATGGACTACCGGGACATCGACCAGGTGCACATGGACGCCACCGAGCCGGGTCTCTACGTGCTCACCGGGGAGTTCCTGCGGGAGTTCGACGCCGCCGCGGTCATGACGCTGCTGCAGAGCGCCGGGCCCGGCAGCCGGTGCCCGCTGCCGGAGGTGGGGATCCGGCTGATGGGCGGAGCCTTCGCCCGGACCGACGGCGTCGAGGACGCGGTCTCGGGGCGGGACGCGGCGTTCTTCCTGGAGCTCATCGGCTGGCTCGCGCCCCACGTGGCCGCGGCGACGCCCCGGGCACTGGCCGAGATCCTGAAGGCCATGGCCCCATGGTCCACGGGGCGGGCCTTCGTGAACATGCACGGGGTCCCGGGCGGGGAGAGCGAGCACGCCCGGGCGTGGTCCGAGGAGGTCTACGCCCGTCTGGTCCGGGCCAAGGCGCTCTACGACCCGGACAACCTGCTGCGCTTCCAGCACGTGGTCGGCCAGGAGCGCCGGCCTCCCGGCCTCGGCCAGCCGGCGGACAGCTCCGCGTGATGGACTGGCGGCAGCACCGCGGCGCTCCCGCGCGCGGTGACCACTCTCGGAAGGAGACGTGATGGTGAACTTCAAGGGGCTCACGGCCAAGGCCAAGCAGCTCGCCCAGCGCAACCCGGACAAGGTCGACAAGGTCCTCGACCAGGCCGGCAGCTTCGTGGACAAGCGCACCGGGCGCAAGTACGAGCGCCACGTGGACACGGTCCAGCAGAAGGCCCGCCAGTTCCTCGGCGGGGGCCGCGCCCCCGGCGACCGGACCTCCGGCGGCCCGGCGACCGGCGGCCCCAGCACGGGCGGCCCGGCGACCGGCGGCCCGACCACGGGCGGCCCCGCCGCCGGCGAGCGCCCGGACGGGCAGCCGGGAGGACCGGCCGGGACCGATCGCCCCGGTGACGTGCCCGGCCATGAGGGCCCCCGCCACTGACGGTTCCCGGGCCCCGGGAACGGAGCGGACCCCGCCCGCCGCGCCTCGAGCGCACGGCAGGCGGGGTCCGTCGTCGTCCGGCGGAGGGCCGTCCCGCCGGGGGTGGGGGGCGGCTACCGGGCGAGGAAGTCCAGCAGCGCCTCGTTGACCTCCGCGCCGTGGGTCCAGAGCAGCCCGTGCGGGGCGCCCTCGATCTCGACGTACTCCGCCTGCGGGAGGGCCTGGTGGAACTGCCGGCCGGTGGCGTCGATGGGCAGGATGTTGTCCGCGGTGCCGTGCACGATCAGGGCCGGCACGTCGATCTTGGGGATGTCGGCCCGGAAGTCGGTCAGCCACGCGGGCTGGGCGGCCACCGACGCCACGGCCCCGGAGCGGGCGGCGATGTTCCGGCAGGCGTCCACGACCTCCTGGCTCAGCCGGTCCGTGCCCAGGAACGTGTCCGTGTTGAAGAAGTTGCCGAAGAACTCGGCGAAGAACGCGTAGCGGTCGGCGGTCACGGCGGCGGCCAGGCCGTCGAAGACGTCCTGGGGCACGCCCGTGGGGTTGTCCTCGGTCTGCAGCAGGTACGGCTCGAGCGAGCCCAGGAAGGCCGCCTTCGCCACCCGCGAGGATCCGTAGGTCCCGAGGTAGCGCCCCACCTCCCCGGTCCCCATGGAGAAGCCCACCAGGACCACGTCGTTCAGGTCGAGGGTGCTCAGGACGGTGTCGAGGTCGGCGGCGAAGGTGTCGTAGTCGTAGCCCGTCGTCGGCCGGCTCGAGCGGCCGAAGCCGCGGCGGTCGTAGGTGATCACGCGGTAGCCGGCCCCGAGCAGGGCGGCGGTCTGCTTCTCCCAGGACGAGCCGTCCAGGGGGTACCCGTGGATGAGGACGACGGGCTGACCGCTGCCGTGGTCCTCGTAGTACAGCTCGATGTCGGTGCTGTTCTCGGTGCCGACGGTGATGTGACCCATGGAGGCTCTTCCTCTCGCTGGTGCGACAGATGCAGAGAACGGCCGTTCCCTGCGCAGAAGCCTAGGGAAGGGTCGTTCTCCGCGCGAGGCCGGGGCGGTGGGCACCAGCGCTCGTTCCCAGGGCTGCGCCGCTCAGGGCACCAGGGACGCGTAGACCACGTAGTTGTCGTCGAACTCCCCGGTGGCCAGGTCGAAGCCGTCGCAGGTGATCAGCCGCAGCTCGGACCCCTCCGTGTTGCCGTAGACCTCGAGGGTGGGGAAGTCGTCCTTGCCGTACTGCTCCCCGCGGTCGACGGCGAAGACCGCCGTGGACCCGTCCTCCCGGGCCACCTCGATCGCGTCGCCGGGTTCCAGGGCCCGCAGCCCGGCGAAGACCCCGGGGCCGCCGCCGGTGGCGTTGACGTGGCCCAGCAGCACGGCCGGGCCGCGCTCGCCGGGGGTGGGGGACCCGGTGTACCAGCTCGCCGGGGAGCCGGGCCCCTCGGGCGGGACCTCGAGCGAGCCGTCCTCGCGCAGGCCCAGGTGCAGCAGCTCGGACTCCGTGCCGGTGGCCGGGACGGACAGGGCGACCGGCTCCGACGCGCCCAGGACCGCCGGGCCGTCCGCGGGGCCGTCCGCTGGACTGTCCGTTGCGGCGGCGGTCGGCCTCCCCGTCGCGGACGGGGCCGACACCGCGCCCGGGGGCGCCGAGGTGCTCGACGGCGAGGCGGTGCTCGAGGCCGCCGGCGGGGTGCTGCCGACCGCCGGTGCGGCGCCGTCGTCGGACGCGGCGCAGCCGGTGGCGAGCAGGACGGCGGTCGCCGCGGAGGCCAGCAGGCCTCCGCGACGACCGGTGGTCGATCCCGTCACAGCAGGAACCGTCCCGTCGGATCAGCCGCGCGCGGCGCGACGGCGCAGGGCCCACGCGGCGCCGGCCGCGGCGGCCAGGACGCCGCCGCCGAGGGCCGCGGCCTGGGCGGTGGACCCCGTCTCCTGGGCCACGCCGGTGTCGGCGCCGCCCTCCGGCATCGCGCCCATCTGCGAGGCGGTCAGCGTGCCGCACGCGGCCGGGAGGGTCGCGGCCGCGGGCAGCGCCGGGTCGAGGTCGCTCATCTTCTCGGCGGCCGCGGCGGGCATCTTCGCCGGGTCCACGCCGTGGACCACGACGACCGCGGTGCCGTTCTGCAGGGACTCGGCGGTGGCCTCGTCCAGCTGCAGGGTCCGCTCGTAGGTGTACGCGGAGCCGCCCGGGAAGCGCTCCACGGCCAGGCCGGAGTCGGGGCTGGTGTCGCCCTCGGTGGTCAGCGAGGTGCCGATCATGCCGTAGAAGGGGTGACCCTCGGTGGTGTTGACCACGCCGTCGCCGTCCGCGTCCGCCTCCGGGCCCGGGCAGGTGCCCTGGCCGTGGATGTGGATGTGCTGGGCGTGCGGGAACGGGCCGTCCATGAACGTCTCGGCCGCGCCGCTCACGTTCATCGTGACGGTGGCCTCGGTGCCGTGGACGTCGACCATGACGTCGCCGGTGGTGCCGGAGTTGTTCAGGGTGCTCAGCGCCGCCTGGGCGGACCACATGTCGGAGTCGTGGGCGGCGGCGGGCGCGGCGGCCATGGTGAGCGCGCCGAGGGCCAGGGTGGGGACTGTGAGGAGCATGGACTTGCGCATCAGATTCTCTCCTGTGTCGTACCGGGGGGTCGTGCCGGGTGCGCACTTTCGGTGTGCGCACGGTGAGTTCGGCGCCGGAACGGGCCCGGACGGGTGCGGGGGCAGAAAAGTTTCCGGCGCGCCGGAACGGACCGCCGACCCGTCCGGTGCCGGCCCCGCGACGAACAACGGTCATGGAGACGACGAGTGTGTCGATGGCATCACATCGACCCGGTGTGGCAAGGTGCAGTGCGACACTGCTCCCGCCCGGACCCCGGGCGGGGCGCCGCTCTCCGAGTGAACAGCGAGACCGCGTGAGCCCAGGACCGACCGGCCGGAGCGGGAGAGCCGGGGCCCCGGTCCCCGTGCCCGGGCGGACCGAACAACAGGTCGAGCTGCTGCGCCGCGTGGCGGGCGGTGACGAGGACGCCTTCGCCCAGCTGTACGACGCGACGTCGTCCACGGTCCACGGACTCGTGCTGCGGCTGCTCCGCTCCCCGGAGCTCGCCGCCGAGGTGGTCCAGGAGGTCTACCTGATGGCATGGCAGCAGGCGGAGCGCTTCGACGCCGGCCGCGGCACGGTCCTGGCGTGGTTGTGCACCATGGCCCACCGCCGCGCGGTGGACCGGATCCGGCAGAGCCAGCGGGAGCGGGACCGGGACCAGCAGTACGAGGTCCGGCGGGCCGAGACGCCCTCCGACTCCACCTGGAGCGAGGTGGAGCAGTCCCTGGACTCCGAGGAGGTGCGGGCCGAGCTCGGCGGGCTCAGCCCGCTCCAGCGGGAGGCCGTCTGCCTGGTCTACTACCGGGGGTACAGTCACCGGCAGGTCGCGGAGCACCTGGACGTCCCGCTGGGCACGGCGAAGGCCAGGATCCGCGACGGACTCACCAATCTGAGATCGGCACTGGGGGTGCGGCAGTGAAGGACATCCAGGGGGACGACCGGGCCGGCGACGTCCACGCCGACGCGGCGCTCTACGCCGTGGACGCCCTCGAGCCCGGCGAGCGCGCCGCGTTCGAGCTCCACCTGCGCGGCTGCGCCGCCTGCCGGGAGGAGGTGGCCGCGTTCGGGGAGGTCGGGGCGCACCTCGCCGCCGCCGTGGCCGAGCCGCCGCCGGCGGCGCTGCGCGGGGACGTCCTCGCGGCCGTGCGCGGGACGCCCCAGGAGCGGCGGCCGGAGGAACGGGCCGAGGACCGGGCCGGGGACGCGCCCGTGTCCCTGGCGCAGCGGCGCCGTCCCCGGCGCCGCTGGCTGGCCGCCGCCGCGGCCGCCGTGCTCCTGCCCGGTGCGGCCCTGGGCGGCTGGGCCGTCGGCACGCAGACCGAGCAGCGGGAGCAGCAGCTCGTGGCCCAGGAGCAGGACCGGCAGAACCGGCTGCTGAGCGCCCCGGACGTCACCACCCGCCAGCTCGACGTGGACGGCCGGCCGGCCACCCTGGTGGTCTCGGCGCAGGCGGACGCGGCGCTGTTCGTCGCCTCCGACCTCGCCGGACCGGGGGAGGGCCGGGAGTACCAGCTGTGGCTCGTGCAGGACGAGACCCCGGTGCCGGACGTGCGCTTCGGCGGCGGACAGGTGCAGGTCTGGCTGGACGGCGACATCGACCGGGCCGGGGCGGTGGCCATGACCGTGGAGCCTGCCGGCGGCTCCGAGACGCCCACCCTGCCGGTGCTGGCCGCCGCGGAGATCTGAGCGCGGCTCCTGCCAGAATGAGTTCATGACCGAGGCAGAACCTTCCGGCGGCGGCGCGGCCCGGGCGGCCCCGGCACGCCCGTCGTGAGGCCCCGGCCGGGCGGGAGGCGCCTGCACCCCCTGCGGTGGGTGCTGTCCCGGGAGCTGGTCCTCGACTGGTTGCGCTCGTTCCGCACCAGCCGCAGCGCCCTGCACTTCCGGCTCCGGAACCGCTTCTCGGACGCGCCCGTGCGGGGGGACGCGCCCGTGGTCGTGAGCCTCACGTCCTACGGGAGCCGGATCCGGGCGGTGCACCTGGCCGTCGAGTCGATGGTGCACGGCACCGTGCGCCCGCAGCGGCTGATCCTGTGGCTGCGCGAGGCCGACGTCGTGGCGGACCCGCCCGCGCCGCTGGCGCGGCTGGTGCGCCGGGGCCTCGAGCTGAGGTGCACCGAGGACTGGGGCCCCCACCAGAAGTACTACCCCTGCGTCCGGTCCCGGGCGCGGCACGAGCTGCCGCTGGTCATCGCGGACGACGACGTGCTCTACGGCCCGGCGTGGCTCGAGGAGCTGCTCGCGGTCCACGCGCGGCACCCGCACGACGTGGTCGCCCACCGCACCCACCGGATCCGCCTCGGCGGAGGACGGATCCTGCCCTACGCGACGTGGAGCCCCGGCGCCCCGGCGGGAGCGTCCGTCCGCACCTTCGCCACGGGCACCTCCGGCGTGCTCTACCCGCCGCACCTGCTCGACGCCCTGCACGAGCTCGGCACCGCGTTCACCGCGTGCGCGCCGATGGCCGACGACGTGTGGCTGCACGCCGTCGCCCTGCGCCACGGGACCGGCGTCCGGCCCGTCCGGGACGGCCGCACCGCCTACCGGCCCATCCCCAGAACGCTCTTCCGGGATCTCAGCACCCGCAATGTCCTGCGCGGAGGCAACGACATGCAGATCGCAGCCACGTATTCGGCCTCGGACGTGGAAGAGTTGGAGCGTGCACGGGTGGCCGAGGGCCCCTGAGCACGTGGACGGGCAGTTCCCCCGCTTCCCGTCCGCCGGCCGTCCCCCCACGGCCGCTGTCCGCGCTCCCATCCCCCCAGGAGTTCCCATGCCGAAGAACTACCGCCGCCCGGACTCGCCGGACCACGTCGCAGCCGACGTGCCGGCGCGCGCAGCAGGGCACTCGATCGTCTTCGACTCGCCGGCCGAACTGGCCGCCTACACCCGCCACGACCGCCTGTCCGCCGACGGGCCCCTCCTGCTCGCCCGCCGCGCCGGGTTCCACCCCGACGGGTCCTGGCCCTGCTCGGCGCTCGAGTCCGCCCAGAACGTCCTGGCCACCCGGGCGCGCACCATGATCGAGATCGAGCTGCGCACCACGGTCGACGGCCGGTGCGTGGTCCTGCACGAGGCCGTCATGGGGCACGGGAGCACCGGCGCCGGCCCGGTGAGCGAGCAGTCGGCCGACTACGTGCTCAGCCAGCACCTGGTGGACAACTACGGCGAGGTCACCCGGTTCCCCATCCGGGAGGCCGGCGAGTTCCTCACCTGGGCGGTGCTGGCCGGGGCGGTGCTGTGGCTCGACGTCAAGAACGTGACCCCGGAGGCCGTCGTCGAGCTCGTCCGCACGCACCGGGCCGAGGGCCAGGTGGTGGTGAGCGTGCACGGGCTGACGGAGCTGGCCGTCTACCGCAGGATCGCCCCCGACCTCGTCTACTTCGTCCCGACCCACCCGGACGGCCTGCCCACGGTCGACGACGTCCGACGGGAGGTGCCCGACCTCCGCCGGGTGATCGGCTTCGCCGGCCACTACGTCCCGGACATGGAGGAGAGCCTGCGGATGCGGAGCTGGAACGTGCCCATGCGCCTGGAGCTGCACCGCTACGACGAGAACCTGTCGGCCGACGCCCTGGACGTGCACTACTACCGCCGCGCGGTCGAGGCCGGCTTCGGGATCCTCTCCACCAGCCACTACCGCGAGGTGGCCGACCTCCTCGGCCTGTCCGCGTGGGCGCCGAAGAACGCCTCCGCCAGGGACGACCGGGGGCTGACCCGGCACTGATCCCGGGCGCGTGCCGCTCTCGGCGGGGCGCCCGGGACCAGTGCCGGGGATCAGTCGTCGCCCGGCGCGTCCTCGGGGGCGTCCCCCTCGGCCTGGGAGGGCTTGTTGCCGTCCGGGTCGACGGCCGACTGCACGCTCTGGTCCTCCGGCACGTCCCCCTCGGCCTGAGAGGGCTTGTTCCGGGCCGGGTCCGGGGTCGTCTCGCTCATGCCGCTCCTCGTGTGCTCAGCAGGGTGATGGTCCCGGCTCACGCTACGCCGGGCCCGGGGCCCCGACAAGAGGATCCGGCTACGCGGCGCGGCCGGCGCGGATCGCGGCGTAGAGCTGGGCGGGGATCAGCCCGGTCCGGTGGGCGCGCTCGACCGCGGCGAAGCCCTCCTCGGTCTCCTCGTACGGGAAGTGGATGAGGTCCGCCGCGAGCTCCCAGTGGTCGATCATCCCGCCGGCCCAGAGCTGGCAGATCGCCCACGGGGTGTCCGCGGAGAAGGCGGGGACGTCCGGCAGGACGTACTCGTCGGCCGGCACGCGCCAGGCCTCGAGGCTGTCCAGGTCCGCCGCGAGGTCCTCGAGGGTGTCGTAGTGGCCCGCGCGGTCCGGGTCCACGGAGCCGTTCGGGTTGGCCAGCTCGACGTCGTAGCCGCCCTCGGCCGCGGCGAACACGGTGGTGGGCCCGGGCTCCCCGCCCACGCCGGCGTCGAGGGGCAGCTGGGACGGCAGCCACTCCCAGCCGTCGCCGAGCTGGTCCATCTCCAGGTCCCGGTAGGCCACCCAGCCGCGGGCGACGAGCAGCTCGTGGGCGTCGTCGTCCCAGGTGCCCTGAGCGGCGCCCTCGATGTCGACGGTGCGGGCGCCGGCCGCGGCGTGGAACTCCCGCCGCTGCTGCTTCTTCTTGGCGGCGGCCTTCTTGCGGGGCTTGCTCTTGGGCACGGATCCTCCTGACGGGCGGGGACGGACGCGTGCGCGGTCCCTCGGACCTCCCATGATCGCGCATCCGGCGGGATCCGGGGACGCCGGGCCCGCTCCGCCCGGCCGGGACCCCGCGGGGCTAGTCTGGCCGGGACCGTCCGTCCCGACCGCGAAGGATGCCCCCATGACCTCTCCCCGGACCGCCCCCTCGACGAACGGCCCCGTGCGCTACGCGGTGGTCGGGCTCGGCCAGATCTCCCAGCAGGCGTTCCTGCCCGCCATGGCCCGGGCCGGCAGCTCCGTGCTGGCGGCGCTGGTCACCGGCACCCCGGACAAGGCCCGGGAGCTCGCGGCCGAGTACGGCGTGCCCGCGTACTCCTACGAGGACTACCCCGCGCTGCTGGCCTCCGGGGACGTGGACGCGGTCTACGTGGCCACGCCCGTGTTCCGGCACCGCGAGTTCGCCGAGCCGGCGCTCGAGGCGGGCGTCCACGTGCTGGTGGAGAAGCCGATGGAGACGTCCGTGGCGGACTGCCGGGCGATGATCGACGCCGCCGCGCGCGGCGGGGCCCGGCTGATGGTCGCGTACCGGCTGCACCACGAGCCCGGCACGCTCGAGCTGATCACCCGGGTCCGGGACGAGGGGCTGGTGGGCGACCCCCGGCTGTTCACCGCCGTCTTCACCCAGGACATCGACGAGGCCAACCACCGCGGGCACTCCGGGTACTGGGGCGGGCCCATCCCGGACATGGGCAGCTACCCCCTCAACGCGGTGCGCCACCTGTTCGCGGCCGAGCCCCTCGAGGTCCACGCGATGGGGGTGCGGACCCCGGGGCGCGGCTTCGACTTCGACGACACCGTGGCGGTGACGCTGCGCTTCCCCGGGCAGCGGGTGGCGCAGTTCACCATCAGCTACGCGGGCGAGGCCACCGAGCAGTTCACGGTGGTGGGCACCGGGGGCGTGGTCGCGGCGCAGCCGTGCTTCGGCTTCGGCCCCGAGGTGGGCATCAGCTGGACCGTGACCCGCGACGGGCGCAGCGAGACCCGCACCCACGACCCGGTGGAGCAGTTCGCGGGCCAGACCGAGTACTTCTCGGACTGCATCCTCACCGGCACCGATCCCGAGGCCGGCGGGGAGGAGGGGCTGATGGACATCCGGGTGCACGAGGCGGTGCTCGCCTCCCTCGAGACGGGCCGGACCGTGCGCCTGGAGCCCGCGGACCGCGCGGTGCGCCCCGTCGCGGAGCAGGCCCGGGCCCTGCCGCCCGTGGCGGAGCCCGGCGACGACGAGCTGGTGGCCCAGGTCCCGCAGAACGGCTGAGCCCCGGCGGGCGGACCGGCTCCGGTGCTTGTCCCGCACCCCGCCCGGGAGTAGCTTGCGGGCATGACCAGCAGCAGCACGGACGTCGTCCGGCGGCTCTTCGCCGCCTATCTCGCGCAGGACGAGGCGGCGGCCCGCGGGCTCGTCGGGGACGGATTCCGGTTCACGTCCCCGCAGGACGACCACATCGACCGGGCCGCGTACTTCGAGCGGTGCTTCCCCACGGCGCAGCGGGTCTCCCGGCAGGACCTGCTCCAGGTGGTCGAGGCGGAGCCCGGCCTGGTGCTCGTCCGGTACGAGTACGAGCTCCGGACCGGGGGGACCTTCCGGAACATGGAGGCGATCACCGTGCGCGACGGGCAGGTGGTGGACGCCCAGGTCTATTTCGGCGGGCCGCCGCGACCGTAGACTCCGAGGACCATCCGACGCCCAGGAGGCTCGCCATGAAGCACTACCTGCTCAGCATCGAACAGCCCGACGGCGGACCGGCGGCCCCGGAGATCCTCGAGCCCGTGATGCGGGACGTCGCCGCGTTCAACGAGGAGCTCAGGGCGGCCGGGGCGTGGGTCTTCGCCGGGGGCCTGGACCGGGCGGAGGCCTCCGTCGTCGTGCGCTTCCACGGCGAGGACGTGGTGACCACCGACGGTCCGTACGAGCGCGAAGATGAGCACGCCGGGGGCATCTGCATCGTGGCCGCCCCGGACTACGACGCCGCCATCGAGTGGGGCCGCAAGCTGGCGCAGGCGACCACGCTCCCGGTGGAGGTGCGCGAGTTCCAGGGCGAGCCGGAGGAGCATCTGGCGTAGGGCCCGCCCCGGTCCCGGCGGCTCACCGGCCGATCTGCTCGGCCTGCGCCTCCCACGCGGCGTGGGCGTCCCGGGGCCGGGCCGGCCGCCGGGTCTCCCGCAGGGCCCGGAGCGCGGCGTTGCGCTCGCGCGCCAGGAAGTCCGCGGCCGCCCGGGCGGCGGCGTCCTCGCGGACCTGGGCGCGGACGGCGGTAATGGTGCCCATGATGGCCTCGACGCCCTGCGAGCCGCCCGCCAGGTAGGCGGCCCGGACCTCCCGGTCCGGGTGGTACAGGTAGCGGTCGTCGATCTGGCCGCGGTGGGTGTCGAACTCCTCGTCGGTCAGCTCCGAGAGCATGGCGGCCACCCGGTCCAGGCGGGCCTCGACCTCCCCGTGCAGGGGCGTCCTGGCGGCGGCGTCCCGGACGGACCACAGGGCCTGGCCGTGCCGCCGGAGCCGGGTCGCGTCCCAGTCCGCGTGCGGGACCTCGGCCAGCCGGACGGCGATGAAGCTCGCGTCCCCGTGCCGCTGCTGCGGCGGTAGGACGCCGAGCTGCCAGCGGATCCACGCGGTGCGCATGTCCTCCGCGGCGGTCAGCCGGGCCTGCTCGGCGGTCCTCACGATCGACTTCCCGCTGTTCTTCCGGGGGCTCTTGCCCGGAATCCTCGCGGTGGCCCTGCAGGCCGTCCGCGCACCGGACCCGGCAGGGCTTCGCGACGTGCCGTGCAGCCGCTCCCGCGCGCGCTCCGTCAGGGAGCGGGCGAACTCCCGCACGAACATGCCGAGCAGCCACAGGACGGCCCCGGCCAGCAGGAGGAGAAGGATCGTGCCCAGGTTGACGAGGACGAACGAGACCACCGACAGGACCACCGCCCCGGCGATCAGGAGCACGATCCCGGAGACGTCGTTGTTCTCGGTGTTCTGCACGGCGGATCCTCCCGAACCCCTCACACCACTGGACATCCACTCTAGCCGCCGGGGCGGGATCTGTGACCGGTCCCACAGGAAACTCCCGGCATTCCGGGGCGGCCGCGGAGGGGCCGGCGACAGGGGCCGCCCCGATATCCTGGACCCATGCGATCCGCCGTGCTGTCCGTGTCCGCCGCCGTCCTCCTCCTCGTCTCCGGCTGCGCCGGCGGGGGCTCCGAGCAGGACGACCTGCTCCGGGCGCACGGGCTCGAGGGCGCGAGCACGCAGGAGGTCGTCGAGCAGCTGGACCGCACGCACGAGGACCGCGACGCCGGGCTCGCCGGCTCCGTGACCTACGACGAGGTGGTCCTCGACGACGGCGCCGCCGAGACGACCCTGCCCATGCCGGAGGACCGCTTCTACCTGGCGGTCGCCCCGTATGCCACCACGACCCACGAGTGCTTCTTCCACAGCCTCTCCGGGTGCCAGGGCGAGCTCGTGGGCGAGGACTTCGACGTGCGGATCACCGACGGCTCCGGGGCCGTGCTCGTGGACGAGAGCGTGACCAGCTACGAGAACGGGTTCGTGGGCTTCTGGCTGCCCAAGGACATCACCGGCACGCTCGAGATCAGCTCGGAGCGGGGCCGGGCGGTCCAGGAGTTCGAGACCTCCCCGGACAGCCCGACCTGCCTCACCACCCTCCAGCTGGCCTGAGCCCGGCGCGAAGGAAGGGTGACCGGATGAGCATCAGCATGGCCCTGACCTCCCAGGCGGTCCGGCTGCGGGCGCGCCTGCAGCCGTGGACCCCGGTGGAGCAGCTGCACGGGCGCCGGTACCCGGAGCCGGCCAGGATCCCCGCCGACCTGCGGCGCTCGCACGCCGTGGAGCGCACCGAGGTGGCCGGGCGCCCGCTGCTGCGCCTGACCCCGCGCGCCGGGGCGGACGGGTCCCACCTGATCTACCTGCACGGCGGGGCGTTCGTGAACCCGCTGCTGCCGGCGCACTGGTGGATCGTCCGCGAGCTCGTGAAGGACACCGGGACCACGGTCACAGTCCCGCTGTACCGGCTGGCCCCGGAGGGCCACGTGGACGAGGGCTACGACTTCCTCGCCGCGGCCTGGGCGGACCTCGTGGCCCGGTCCGCCGCGGACCGGATCGTGGTGGCGGGGGACTCGGCCGGTGGGTGCCTGGCGATCGGGCTGGCCATGCGCCTGCGGGACGCCGGGCAGCGGATGCCCGACCACGTGGTGGGCTTCTCCCCGGCGGTGGACGTCTCCGCCACGCACCCGGCCGTGCGGGAGATCGATCCGCACGACCCCATGCTGAGCACCGACCGGGTGGTGCCCATGGCCGCGGCCTGGGCGCGGGACCGCGAGCTCACCGACCCGCTGGTCAGCCCGCTCTACGGGGACGTGGCCGGGCTGCCGCCGGTGCACGTGGTCCAGGGCGGCAAGGACATCCTGGCCGCCGACGTCCTGGCCTTCGCGCGGGACCTGGCGCGGGCAGGCAACCCGGGGAAGCTGATCTACGAGCCCGGCGCCTTCCACGTCTACGTGGGCGCCTGGTGGACGCCGGAGGCCCGGCGGGCGGTCCGGCACGTGCGCTCCCTGCTCGGGGAGCACGCCCCGGCGGCGGGGCGGGCCCAGGAATAGCTCGGCACCCCCGGCCGTTCCCTGATTGATGATACATCAACCAAAAAGGGGAGCGGGCATGAAGGTCGTGGTCATCGGGGCGGGACAGGCCGGGCTGTCGGCGGCCCACCACCTGCGGCGCCGGGGACTGGTCCCCGAGGAGGACTTCGTGGTCCTCGACGCCAATCCCGGCCCCGGGGGAGCGTGGCGGCACCGCTGGCCCTCGCTCACCTTCGGCGGCGCCCACGGGATCCACGACCTGCCCGGGCTGCCCCTCGGGGTGCCGGACCCGGCCGAGCCGGCCTCCGCCGTCGTCGCGCGCTACTACGGCGAGTACGAGCGCCGCTTCGCGCTGCCGGTCCACCGTCCCGTCGCGGTGCGGCGGGTCGAGGCGGCGTCCGACGACGGGCTGCTCGAGGTGGTCACGGACACCGGCACCTGGCGGACGGAGCTGGTGATCAACGGCACCGGCACCTGGGACCGCCCCCACTGGCCGTACTACCCCGGGCGGGAGTCCTTCCGCGGGCGGCAGCTGCACACCCACGACTTCCGCTCCGCGGAGGAGTTCCGCGGCCGGCACGTGGTGGTCGTGGGCGGCGGCACCTCGGCCGTGCAGTTCCTGCTCCAGCTCGCCGCGGCGGGCGCCACCACCACGTGGGTCACCCGCCGGCCCCCGCGCTTCACGGACCGGGAGTTCGACCCGGACTGGGGGCGGGACGTCGAGCGCCGGGTCGACGAGCGGACCCGCGCGGGCCTGCCGACGGCCAGCGTGGTCTCGGCCACCGGGCTGCCCCTGACCGCGCAGTACCGGGCCGGGATCGAGGCCGGGATCCTCGTCTCGGCCGGGCCGCTGGGGGCGGTGACGCCCGAGGGCGTCCGGCTCGCCGACGGCCGGGAGGTGCGCGCGGACGCGATCCTGTGGGCCACCGGCTTCCGGCCCGCCCTGGACCACCTGGCACCCCTGGGGCTGCGCGAACCGGGCGGCGGCATCCGGATGGACGGGGTGCGCGTGCTCCGGGATCCGCAGGTGCTGCTGGTCGGCTACGGCGCCTCGGCCTCGACCCTCGGCGCCACCCGTGCGGGGCGGGCGGCCGCCCGCGAGGCCGTGCGGCTGCTGTCCGCGGCTCCCGCCGGGAAGCAGCGGCCTGCAGCACGTGTTGCCACTGTCAGCACCTGATCCGAGACCCTCGGGAGGGACCGCCATGGTCCGCATCGGCATCATCCTCGGCAGCACCCGGCCGAACCGCAACGGCGGGGACGTGGCCCGCTGGGTCCTCGCCCACGCCTCCGGGCGCGGCGACGCCCAGTTCGAGCTCCTCGACCTGCGCGAGCACCCCCTGCCGCACTTCGACGAGCCGGTGCCGCCCTCGGCCGGGAAGTACCAGAACGAGCACACCAGGCGGTGGGCGGCCACGATCGATCGCTTCGACGGCTTCGTGGTGGTCACCCCCGAGTACAACCACGGCGCGCCCGGGGTGCTGAAGAACGCCTTCGACTACCTCTACGCCGAGTGGAACAACAAGGCCGTGGGCTTCGTCTCCTACGGCACCGCCGGTGGTGTGCGCGCCGTGGAGCAGCTGCGGCAGGTGGCCGGGGAGCTGCAGCTGGCCGACGTGCGCCAGCAGGTGTCGCTGTCCCTGCGCACCGACTTCGAGCACTACCGCACCTTCGCCCCGGCCGAGCACCACCGGCGCTCGCTGGCCACGATGCTGGACCAGGTCGTGGCCTGGTCCACCGCCCTCGCGCCGCTGCGCGCCCCGGCGGAGGAGGCCGGCTGAGCAGGGCGCCGTCGTAGTCTGGGGACACCGCGCCGATGCGGCGCACGCCATCCCGACGAAGGAGCACCCCGTGAGCGAGCAGCCCACCTCCAGCCCGGACCCCATCGAGGACGCCGCCTCCAACGACGACGCCGACATGACCACCGAGATGACCCCGATCCCGCACGAGCACGGGGACGCCAAGAACGAGGAGTCCGAGCAGCGGGACTGAGCCCGTTCCGCTGGGCTCAGGCGGCCGTTCCGAAGAGCGAGGCGCGAAGAGCGGACAGGGGCGGGGCGTGCTCGGCCAGCTCCTGGAGGTAGCCCAGGTCGTCCAGGTCGCCCAGGGCGGCCGTGAGCTCCGCGCAGGTGAGCTGGGCGTCCTCGGCGACGACCTCGAGGGCGGGGGCCTCAGCGGCCGTGACGTGCTCGGCCAGGGCGTCGAGGACGACGACGGCGTCGACGCTGACGTGCTCGTCGTGGATGGCCTCGACGAGCAGCCGCTCGGCGGCGTAGACGGGCGCGGCGAACATGTGGGGAACGGGGGACTGCATCGGTGACATCACTGCCGGAACACTACCCCCGGTTCATAAGAATTCTCTGAGACCGGTCGGGGTCCGGTCGCACCGGCCCTGGTCGCACCGCACGGCGTGACGAGGTGGCTCGGTACCGGCCCCTGCGCGCACCCGCGGGATCAGCTGGTCAGCGGATCGACCACGGCCTCCAGCCGCGGTGCCCTGCGGGCGTCGAGCGTGGCCTCCACACCCCGGGCCACCGCGAGCAGGTCGGTCTCCTCGAAGCTGGACGTCATGATCTCCAGGCCCACGGGCAGACGGTCCTCGGTGAAGCCGGCAGGCACGGTGGCGGCCGGGAAGTGCAGCTGCGAGGCGATCACCGTGTTGGTCGGGTAGGTGAGGCACGTCCACCGGCCCCCGAGCACGTCCTCGTGGGTGGGAGCCGCGAGCTGGACGTCGGGAAAGACCATGGCGTCCAGGCCCAGCTCCAAAAACTGCGTTTGCACGGCTCGCACGAAGTCCTCGCGGGTCAGCACCCGGTCCAGGTACTGGGGGTCGGTGCGCGGGTCCTCGGGTCCGTCGGTGATGCCCTCGAAGAGGTCCAGGTGCGAGTCGTAGGTGCCGTTCGCGCGGACCTCGTCCACACCGCCGATGCCCGTCTCCGGATGGGCGGCGAAGAAGGCGTTCATGTCCTGCCGGGAACGGGTGAAGTACAGCGAGGTGAAGCCCACGTAGTCCATCAGACCGGGGATCTCCACATCGACCAGTTCCGCCCCGGCCCCGGCGAGCCGTGCCAGCGCGTCCTCGACCACGCGGACGACGGCCGCAGCCTCCGGGTCGGCCGGATCGCCGAACGCCCCGCGCAGGACGCCGAGGCGCCGGCCCTGCAACGATCCGCCGGCGGCCGCCTCGGCGAAGGACGCGCTCCGGCGGCGCTGCCGGACCGCGACCGTGTAGGCGTCCGCCGGGTCGAAGCCCACCAGGACGTCGAGGACCTTCGCGGCGTCCTCCACCGTCCGGGTCATCGGCCCGGCCGTGTCCTGGGGGACCACCAGCGGGGACATGCCGTCCCGGCTGATCAGGCCCGGTGTGACGCGCACGCCCACCAGGTTGCAGAAGGACGCCGGGAGGCGGATGGAACCTCCCGTGTCCTCGCCGATGCCGACCAGCGCCAGGTTCGCGGCGATCGCCGCGGCCGTTCCGCTGCTGGATCCCCCCGGGTCCCGGGAGAGGTCGTAGGGATTCTTCGTCACCCCGGACACGGACGAGGTCGAGAACCAGGAGGTCGCGAAGTCGGGCATCGTGGTCTTGCCCAGGATGACCGCTCCCGCCTCCCTCAGCCTGGCGACCGCCGTGGCATCCCGCTCCGGGACGTGCCCGGCCGTGGCCCGGTTGCCGTAGGTGGTCCGCAGCCCGGCGGTCGCGACCTGGTCCTTGACCAGGACCGGCACACCGTGCAACGGTCCCGACAGCTCACCGCGGGCCGCGTACTCCAGGTCGAGGGCATCGGCCTCGTCGAGGGCCGTCGCCGAGACGGTGACCACGGAGTTCAGTGCCGGTCCGTCGACGTCGAGAGCGGCGATCCGGTCGAGGTAGGCCTGCACCACCTCCCGGACCGTGGACTTCCCCTCCCGGTAGGCCGACTGGACGGTGTCGATGGTGGCTTCTTCGATGTTCCAGCTCAGGCTCACGGGAGATCCTCACGATCAGGGGTCGCCGGGTGCACGGCCGCTGGACACGGTCCGGAACGCCGGATGCTGGGGCCACCGTACTGTGACGTGCCTCGCACGACAACGACCGGGCGGCGTCCGCCGGACCGGGATCGTCACTGCGGGGTCGTCAGCGGGAGAGCGGCGCCTTCTCGTCGCGGCGCTCGCGGCGGGCCCGGCGTCGCGCGCGGATCCTGTGGCCGAGCAGCAGGAGGAGCACAGCGACGACGACCGGCGCGACCACCCACGGCTGCTCCAGCCACGCCCAGACGACCGCCATGCCCACGGTGCCGTAGATGACACCCCAGATGAGGGTGCCCACGAGCATCGCGGGGATCCAGCGACGCAGGGGCATGCCCGTGACGGCGGTGGTGAGGATGACGGCGGTCTGCAGACCCACGGTGAGGAAGCAGGCCGGGACGGCCAGGACGCCCCAGCGGTGCACGAGGCGCTGGGCCCGCCGGTACACGGCGGTGTCCATGAGCTCGCGGACGCGGTCGGAGCGCCGGCTCCCGCCGGTGGCGGCGGCACGGCCCAGGGCGAAGATGGTGGTGGTCCGCACGACGGCCCCGGCCCAGAAGAACAGAATCGCGGCCCCGAGGGGGAGGGACTCCAGCCAGGCCTGCACCCGTTCAGTCTAGGGAGCGGGCCTGACAACCGCTGACGACAGGGTGTCACTCCGCGACGGGGTGTGCCCGCCCGGGTGGCGCGGATCCGGCCGGCAGAGGGTCTCCTCCGGTCCTGCCGTGCCGCCCGGGGGTACTCTCGCCGTACGGCCGGCCCGCTCCGGAGGCCGGAGCCCCGACCGAGGAGGACGCATGAGCGTGGAGATCGACGAGCGCGGGACCGTGACCGCCGACGGGCGCCCCGTGGACTACGCGACGGCCTACGCCTGGTGCGTCGACTCGCCCGAGACGATCACCGAGCTCGTCCAGGACACGAAGGCGTTCGCCACGGTGATCGCCGCCGCCGAGCACGCCGGTCCCGAGGAGCAGGCCGAGGCCGTCCGGCAGGCTTTCGCCGCCGGGACGCCCCGGGAGCCCGGTGCCTCCTGGACCGAGGCGACGTCGGCGGAGCCGGTGGCTGAGGAGCCGGCCGCCGAGGAGCCCACGACCGAGGAGCCGTTGACCCAGGAGCCGCCGCTTACCGGGGAGCCTGCCGCCGAGGAGTCGGTCACCGAGGAGCCGGCCGCGGGCTGAGACCGCGGGATCAGCCCCGCACCAGGTTGACGGCCAGGGCGAGCATCACCACGCCGATCACCAGGTCCACCACCCGCCAGGTGCGCGGGCTGCTGAGCACCCCGGACAGCGCCCGGGCGCCGTAGCCCAGGGCGGAGAACCACACCACGCTGCCCACCACGGCACCGAGGGCGAAGATCCACCGGGCGTCGGTTCCGTGCTGGTTGGCGAGGCTGCCCAGCAGCACCACGGTGTCGAGGTAGACGTGGGGGTTCAGGTAGGTCAGGGCCAGTGTGGTGGCGATGACCGATCCGCGGGAGCGCGGGGCCTCGGCGGTCAAGGAGGACGGCTTCAGGGCCGAGGCGAAGGACCGCACGGCCCACCACGTCAGGTAGGCGGCCCCGCCCCACCGCAGCACGTCCAGGGCCTCCGGGAACCGGGAGACCAGCGCCCCGATCCCGGCCGTGCCGCCGAGGATCAGCACCGCGTCGCTGACCGCGCACAGTGCCACCACCACCCCCACGTGCTCGCGGCGGATGCCCTGCCGCAGCACGAACGCGTTCTGCGCGCCGAGGGCGACGATCAGCGCCAGCCCGCTCATCAGCCCGGTACCCCAGATGCTCCACATGGCCTCGACGGTAGCCAGCTCTCGCGATGCAGACAAACGAAAGAATTGACGGGTGCGTTAGCTTTGCTTCATGAACTTCGAGCATCTGCGCGCCCTGACCGCGATCGTCGACGAGGGCACCTTCGAGGCCGCAGCGGACGCCCTGGGGATCACCCCGTCGGCCGTCAGCCAGCGGATCAAGGCCCTGGAGGCCTCCGTGGGCCAGGTCGTGGTGCGTCGCGGCGCGCCCTGCACTCCCACCGAGGCCGGGGCCGTGCTGCTGCGCACCGCCCGCCAGGTGCAGGTGCTCGAGGCGGAGGCCCTGCACTCCCTCGGCCACGGGGTCTCCTCCCGGACGGTGACCCCGGTGGCCGTCAACGCCGACTCCCTGGCCACCTGGTTCGTGCCCGTCCTGCAGGAGGCCGCCGGCTGGTCGGACACCACCCTGGACCTGCACGTGGAGGACCAGGACCACAGCAGCCGACTCCTGCGCCAGGGGGACGTCATCGGCGCCGTCACCGGCGACCCCGCCCCCGTGAGCGGGTGCCGGCTCGAGCGGCTGGGCTTCATGCGCTACGTCCCGGTCGCCACCCCCGCCCTGCGCCGGCGGTTCACCACCGAGGCCGGCGTCGACTGGGCGGACATGCCGGTGCTCCGGTTCAACGCCAAGGACGACCTGCAGCTGCGCGCACTGCGCGCCCGCGGCGTCGACCGGTCCCCGCCCACCCATACCGTCCCGTCCGCCGAGGGCTTCCTCGCCGCCGTCCGGGCGGGTCTGGGCTGGGGCATGCTCCCGGAGCTGCAGCTGGGCACGGACCTCGCCGACGGGTCCCTGGAGCTGCTCGAGGACCACGCGCACCACGACGTCGCCCTCTACTGGCAGAGCTGGGCCCTGGACTCCGAGCGGCTGCACCGCATCACCGAGTGCGTCCGCCGGGTCGCCCGGGAGCACCTGCGCGCCACGGCGCAGGACGGGTGAGCGATCGCCGCCGCCGCGGTCACGCGGCCCCGGCGACGCAGTGCACCGTCTGGGTGCCCAGCCCCGTGACGGTGGCCTCCATGACGTCGCCGGCGCGCAGCAGGCGTCCCCAGTGCATGCCGTTGCCGGCCGGGCTGCCGGTGAGCAGAAGATCGCCGGGCAGCAGCGGCATGGTCCGCGAGGCCGCGCTGATCAGCCGGGCGACGTCGAAGATCATGTCCGCCGTCGACTCGTCCTGCATGACCTGCCCGTTGAGCCGCAGGGTGACCCGCAGATCCTGCGGGTCCCCGACGAACTCCGCCGGCACGACGACCGGACCGGCGGGCAGGAAGCCGGGAGCGTTCTTGGAGCGGTACCAGTCCGTCCCGATCTCCGGCATGTCCTTGCGGAAGACGAGGTCCCTCGTGGTGATGTCGTTGACCACCGTGTAGCCGAAGACGTGCTCCAGCGCCTCCTCGGGGGACACCGCCTGCGCGCGCCGGCCGATGACGACCGCCAGCTCCAGCTCCCAGTCGTGCTTGTCGCTGTAGCCGGGCAGCACCAGGTCCTCGGTGGCCGAGGCCAACGCGGTGGGCATGCCGACGAAGAAGTACGGGGTCCCCTCGGCGGCGCGGCGGTCCATCATCGCGGCCGTCTCCGCCCGGGCCTGTTCCTCGCTGCGCGGGTCGTCCGGCTCCCGGTGGGCCAGGACGAGGTCGATGACGTGGGTGCGGTAGTTCGCCCCGGCCTGGACGATCTGGCGCGGTTCCACCGGCGGCAGCAGGGTCAGTTCCGCGGTGTCGGACCACGGGCCGCTCCCGTCGGCGGCCAGCGCCTCGACGGCCGGCCGCCGCTCGGCCCAGTGCTCGATCAGACCGTTGACGTCCGGGGCGAGGTCCGCCGGGAGGAACCGGACCCGGTCCCCGTCCACCAGGGCGGTGGCCGGGAGCCCGGTGTCCGGGTGCAGGAAGCGTGCGATGCCGTAGCTCACGGGTCAGCCTCGTCCCTGCACGGCGTAGGGGTTGAGCAGCTCGGCCTTCATCTCCTCGGAGGCGCCCTCCTCCGTGGCGGTGAAGCCCTCGGCGTGCGGGAAGGACTCGGTCATCGAGTGCGGCATGGCCCCGTTGCGGTAGAAGTTGTTGGAGCCCTCCGAGGGCTTCCAGGTGTTGGGCGACCAGTCCGGGACGTAGTTGCGGTAGCCCCCGGAGTTCAGCTCCACCCGCAGGTCGGAGGGCTCGCGGAAGTACAGGAAGTTCTGCTCGCCGATGCCGTGGATGGAGGGACCGTACTCCATCGGGGTGCCGTGCTCCATCAGGACGTCGGCAGTGCGCAGGAGGTCCTCGTGGGTGTCCACCCAGAACGCGATGTGGTTGACCCGCCCGGCCCGCTCGGAGGTGTCCAGCACCACGCCGAGGTCGTGGGACTTCTCGTTGGTGGTCAGCACCGAGAACACGGTGATCGGGGCCTCGTCCAGATCGGTGAACGCCATGGTCCGGAAGCCCAGGGTCTCGGAGTACCAGGCCGCGAAACCGCGCACGTCCGAGGTCGCCACGGTGACGTGGTCCAGGAACCGGGGGGCGGCCGCGTGCAGGCTGCGCTTCTCCGGGCGGTCCGGGTAGATCGAGGCGAGCTCCGCCGGCGCCGCGTACTTCTCGACGTCCCAGACCAGGCGCATGGGGTGACCGTAGGGGCCGGTGAACTCGTAGGCCCGGCCGTATCCGTAGCCGCCCTCGGACCAGGTGCCGGTCACGCCGGCGGCCTCCACGCGGGCGGCGGCGGCCTCCAGGGCCTCGGGGGAGGTGGTGCGCCAGGCCATCCGGGCCAGGGACGGTTCCGCGCCGGGGACGACGACGAGGCTGTAGGTGTCGTAGTCCCCCCAGCAGCGCAGGTGGACGCTGCCGCCGGCGCGGTGCACCTCGCGCATGCCGAACTTCTGCACGTAGAAGGCCGCAGAGGCCTCGACGTCGGGGCTGGTGATCTCCAGGTGGCTCAGGTGAGCCAGCAGCTTCTCCACGACGGGGAACCTTTCGTTCGAGAGGGCGGGACCGGACGCGGTCCCGAGCACCATCCTGGAAGCGGATCCCCGGTGGGGGAATCGGCGCCTGCGCATAGGAAGTATCAGCGCGGCGAATGCCCGGGTGATGCGGGCGGCCTCTGACCTGCGGAGAGATCTGCGCCGTCGATACCAGGCATCCGTGCGGTGCAGACTCCTCCCGCGGGGGGCGGCCCCAGGATGGGAGGAGCGGCACGACGTGCCCGCACAAGCTGAGGAGCACACATGAACGGGAGGGCCTCCACCCGCGGCGCGGTCGGCCGGGGCGCCGATCTGACCGGGCGGGTCGTCGTGGTGACGGGTGCCGGCGGTGGCCAGGGGCTGGCCGAGAGCCGCCTGCTGGTCGCCGCGGGCGCGGTTGTGCTGGCGGCCGACCTGACCCCGGAGCCCTCTCCTGGTCTGCAGCAGGTGATCGCGGAGCACGGATCCGCCCTGTCCTACATCCGTCTGGACGTCACCGCGCCCGGGGACTGGGCGGTCCTGGCCCGGGGTGCGGAACGGGAGTTCGGGCGGATCGACGGTCTGGTCAACAACGCCGGCGTCACCCGCAGACCACGGCTGCTCGAGGCCACGCCGTGGGACGTCGCCGCGGTCGCCGACGTCAACGTCTCCGGACCCCTGCTGGGCATCCAGGCCTGCGTGCCGCTGATGCGCCCGGGCTCCTCGATCGTCAACGTCGGCTCCGTCGCGGCCCTGACCGGCCACTACCCGGTGGCCTACACCGCCAGCAAGTGGGCCCTGCGCGGGCTGTCCGCCACCGCAGCCACGGAGCTGGGACCCCTCGGGATCCGGGTCAACACGGTCCACCCCGGGTTCATCGACACTCCCATGACCGCCGGAGCGCATCCGGCGTTCCGGCGGGCCACGGTGGCCGAGACACCGCTGGGACGCACCGGCAGCCCGGAGGAGGTGGCCGCCGTGGTGGCCTTCCTGCTCAGCCCGTCGGCCTCCTTCGTCACCGGGGCGGAGATCCCGGTCGACGGTGGCCAGAGCTGCCACGGCGGGGCCAAGTCGATCTCCGACGCACTGCGCTGAGCCGGAGCCCCGCCCCGGGCACGCAGCCCCGGGGACGCAGCTCCGGGGACGCTCGGCTCAGGAGGCCGTCACGGGCACGGGGTGGGCGGTGAACGCCCCGGGCTCCAGTTCCTGTGCGGCGCGGCGCACCAGCGAGCGCAGCCACAAGTTCGCCGGGTCCGAGGTCTGCAGGGGGTGCCAGTACATGGCCTCGACCAGTGGGACCTCCAGCTCCTCGGCGAACTCCACCACGGCGATGCGCTGGGACCGGGCGGCCCGGGCCGCCAGCATGCGCGGCACCAGGGCCACCAGGTCGGTGCCCTCGACCACGGTGGGCAGGGCCTGCAGACCGGCCACGCGGGCCGCGATCACCGGGGAGGCGCCCATCCGCTGGAAGAACTGCATCGGGGGCGTGACGATGCTGCCGCCGAACTCGCCCACCGCCTGCGGCGCGGTGGCGATGTCGTGCACCGTCAGTCCGTCCCGGGCGAGCAGCGGGTGCTCGGCGTCCATCACCAGGACGAACTCGTCCCGGAACAGCTGCCGGGAGGTGCCTGCCAGGTCGAAGCCCATGGGGCCGACCAGCAGGTCGATGTTGCTGAAGGACTCCAGTCCGGGCTTGATCCTGGCGCGGGAGGTGGGCACGAAGTCCACGGTGATGCGGGGCGCCTCCGCGGCGATGAGGGCCCGCAGGTGCCGGATCAGCACCCCGGTGACGTAGTCGGAGGCGGCGAGCACGAACGTGCGGTCGCTGACGGCCGGGTCGAAGTCCGAGCGCAGCTGCAGGGCGTCCTGGACGTCGGCCAGCGCTTGGTCGACCCGGGGGGCCAGGGCCTGGGCGAACGGCGTGAGCTCGTAGCCGCGCCCGGCCCGGACCAGCAGCTCGTCGTTGAAGTGGCGGCGCAGCCGGGAGAGCGCGGCGCTCATGGCCGGCTGGCTCAGGTGCATCCGCTCGGCGGCCCGGGAGACGTTGCGCAGCTCCAGCAGCGCCTGCAGCGAGGGCAGGAGGTTGAGGTCGACGTCCTTCATGCCCCGATTCTGCCCTGCTCCACCGGTCTCACCGGTCCACCAGGGCAGGGCCCGGAGGCGCTCCCGCGCGGGACCGGCCGCGGCGCCGGGCGCGGGCCGCAGGCACGCCGTCGCGGCGGCGCCCGATCGTGTTCTCGATCTCCCCGATGCCCTCCACGACCAGGCGCACCCGGTCGCCCTCGCGCAGCGGCGGAGGCACCAGCTCGCCGTTCCGGCCCCACAGCTCGGCCAGGCACCCGCGCCCGGAGGTGCCCGAGCCCAGCACGTCCCCGGGCACCACGAGGGAGTCCTGGGAGGCGTAGGCCACCAGCTCCGCGAAGGGCCAGCCCATGTGCGCCAGCGAGTCCGTGCCCAGCGGCTCACCGTTGACGTACGCGGTCATCGCCAGGTCCAGGAACCCCTCGGCGTCGTGACGGTGCTCGAGCTCGTCGGCGGTGACGATCCACGGGCCCAGGGTGGAGGCGAAGTCCTTGCCCTTGCACGGGCCCAGCCGCACCTTCATCTCCCGGGCCTGGACGTCGCGGGCCGACCAGTCGTTGAGGACCGTGTACCCGAAGATCATCCGGTGCGCGTCGGCGGGCTCGAGGTCCGTGCCGGTGAGCCCGTCCACGGCACCGAGGACGACAGCGACCTCGGTCTCCAGGTCCATCCGGGAGCAGCCGGCCGGCACGGGGATCGTCTCCCCGGCGGCCCGGACGGTGTGCGGGTTGGTGAAGTAGAAGGTGGGCGCCTCGTACCACTCGTCGACCACGCCCCCGGCGCCGTCGATGCTGGCGGTGACCCCCTCGACGTGCTCCTCGAAGCTGACGAAGTCACGCACCGTCCGGGGGGCCAGCGGCGCCAGCAGCCGCACCTCGCCCAGGGGCGGGGCGTCCCCGGGTGCGTCGGCGACGGTGCGGGCGGCCAGCTCCAGGGTGGCCTCCAGCCCTGCGTCGAACAGGTCCTGCGGGGTGGTGTCAGCGGGCAGGGCCAAGCAATGGTCCTCGTGGACGAAGCCGGTGCGGACGGTGCCGGCGTGGGCCCAGTGGGCGATCGTGACCATGGGGTTCCTCTCAGGCGGGCAGGACGGTGGGGTGCAGGCCGAGGGCGGCGGCGTTGCCGGTCAGGATCAGCCGTTCGGCCTCCGGGTCCAGGCCCGCGGTGCGCAGGTCCTCGACCGGGGTGTCGGTGCCCATGTCGAAGGGGAAGTCCGAGCCCAGCAGGACCCGCTGCGCGCCGGCGACCCGGACGAGCTCGGCCAGCTGGCCGGGGTCGTGGGTGAGGGAGTCGAAGTAGATCTGCCGCAGGTAGGACGAGGGCGGACGGGCGCAACGCCGCGCCTCGGGCCGGACCCGCCAGGCCCGGTCCGAGCGGCCGATGGCCGTGGGCAGGTAGCCGCCGCCGTGGGCGGCGAGCACGACCAGGTCCGGGTGGCGGTCCAGGACACCGGAGAAGACGAGGTGGGACAGCGCCACGGCGTTCTCAGCCGGCTGGGAGACCGTGTTGGCCAGGTAGAACCGGTCCAGCCGCTCGTCGAGGGAGCAGCCGAAGGGGTGCAGGAAGACCAGGGCGCCCAGCCGCTCGGCCGCCGCCCAGAAGGGCTCCAGAGCGGGGTCCGAGAGCTCCACGGTCCCGGCCTGCCCGCCGTCGGGGGCGGCGCCGTAGGAGCCGATCTCCACCCCGCGCAGCCCGCACCCGGTCACGGCGTGCTCCAGGGCCTCGACCATGTGCGCGGGGTGCTGCAGGGGTGCCAGGCCCAGTCCTTTCAGCCGCTCCGGGGCCTGCGCCACGAGGTCGCGGACCGCCTCGTTGGCGCGGCGGGCGACGTCGAGGGCGTGCTCCGCCCCGAGGTGCGGGTAGTAGTGGGACGGGGACGGGGAGACGAGCTGGACGTCGACCCCGGCCCGATCCATGGCCGTCAGACGGGCGTCCAGGTCGGTGAGCAGGGGCCACCGCTCCCGGATCATCGGTCCCGAGACCGCCATCGACTCCGGCCCGTTGCGGCGGACCTCGAGCTCCTGGGCGGCGGTGGAGCCGGCCGGGTCCAGGGCGGCGGCCCGCTGCTGGAGTTCGGGCAGCAGCACGTGGGCGTGCACGTCCACCACGGGTGCCGCGCTCACACCGGCACCTTCACGGTGTCGGACACGAGCTGCATGAGCCCGGGGACGTCCCCGTCCCGCTTGCCGTCGAGTATCCACTGGCCGAGCTGGACCGAGGCGTCCACCACGGTGCGGGCCCGGGGGAGGCGGCGCTGCCAGTACCGGGTCAGCACGGCATCCTCGAAGGCCTCGGCGCGGACGAGCTCGTCGGCGAGCACCGCGGCGTCCTCCACGGCCATGGCCGCGCCCTGGGCGATCGTGGGCGGGCAGCTGTGGGCGGCGTCGCCGAGCAGGACCACCCGTCCCCGGTGCCAGGGCCCCTCGACCAGGTGGGTGGTGAAGTGGGTGTAGTTGACGTTGGCGGTCCCGTCCAGGCTCTGCCGGATCTGCCGCCACGGCCCGCCGTAGCCGGCGGCGAGCTCGCCCATGACAGCCGGGCCGTCGGCGCCGTGGCGCTCCTGGGCGTCCTCCACGAGGTACGCGTACATGGTGTCGGGCCCGGTCGGGCAGTAGCCGGCGATGTAGGCCCGCCCCCCGTAGTACAGGTCGGTACGGATGACCTCGGCCGGGCGCGGCACGAAGGCCCGCCAGATGCCCATGCCGGTCCGGCGCGGCCGGTCCTGGATGCCGATCGCGCTCCGCACCGCGGAGTTGAGCCCGTCGGCGCCCACCAGCAGGTCGTAGCGCAGCTCCTCGCCGGAGGTGGTGCTCACGTGCACGGCGTCCTCGGTCTGCTCGAGCCCGGAGACGACGGTGCCGTAGCGGATCTCCGCGCCGGCCTTCGCGGCGCGGTCGCGCACGACGGCGGCCAGCTCGGCCCGCGGCATCCCGAGGGTCGCCGGCAGGTCCTCCCCGCCAACGCGCACGTCGTCGAGCACGGCGATCACCGTGGCCTCGGGATCCGGGGCGCGCAGCCCCAGGGTGTCGAAGGGGAAGCCCTTCTCCTGCAGCTGCGGCCAGATCCCGAGGCCGCGCAGCACGCGCAGGGCGTTGCCCTGCAGGGTGATCCCGGAGCCGAGCACGGAGGGCCCCGCGGCCTTCTCCAGGACCTCGACGTCGAGGCCGGCGTCGGCGAGCAGGGCCGCGAGGGTCAGTCCTCCGATCCCGGAGCCGACGATGCCGACCTTCTGGACTGCGGACATGGTGGTGGTCCTTCCTGGAGGGACGGTGGCCGTCGCCGGTCACCGCACGGTGCTACTTGAGGGCGATGGGATTGAGCGGGGAGCCGACCGCTCCGGTGATCGGCAGCGGCGGCGCGGACAGCAGGAACTCGTACCGGCCCTCGGCCGCGCAGTCCGCGGCGAGCTCGTCGAGGTTCCACATCTCGCCGATGAACAGGCCCATGTGGGGGATCACGATCTGGTGCAGCGGCTGGAACGCGTCGTCGAACTCGTTGGGACGCACCTCGAAGCCCCAGGTGTCGGTGGCCACCGCGGCGACCTCACGCTCGTGCAGCCAGGGCGCGGCATCGAAGGACAGCCCCGGGGCCGGTCCGCCGGCGTAGGCGCCCCAGCCGTCGCGGCGGGTGCGGGCGTACTGGCCGGTGCGGATCAGCAGGATGTCGCCGCGTCCCACGGCCGCGGAGGCCCCCTGGGACTCGATCGTGGCCTGAAGGTGCTCGGGCGTGATCGCGAACCCGTCCGGCAGCTCCGGGTGCTCCAGGCCCAGTTCCTCCGCCAGCGCCCGGCCGACGTCGAGCAGCACGCCGCGGCTGACCACATGCGCGGCCGCGGTCTCGATGCCGGTGACCTGGTCGCCGTCCGAGGTCACCACGGAGCCGGCGCGGCGGCCGTTCCAGGCGCGGCCGCGGTCGAAGATGTGACCCAGCCCGTCCCACTGGGTGGAGCACTGCAGCGGCATCGCGATCACGTCGTCCGCCCCGCCGAAGCCGTGCGGGAAGCCCTGGTCCCCGAACTCCGCCTCCGTGCCGGTGTCGGTCATGGTGTGCACCGGGTTGGTGCGGCGCCGCCACCCGTTCTGCGGGCCGTTCGTGTCGAAGGCCTGGGCCAGCGAGAAGGTCCGGCCGGTGCGCACCAGACCGGCGGCCTCGACGCGCTTGGCGTCGTCGACGAAGTTCAGGGTGCCCAGCACGTCGTCCTCGCCCCACCGCCCCCAGTTGCTGCACCGGGCGGCCATGGCCTCGATGCTGCCCATCGCATCGCTGCGCTCCACGTGGTCTCCTCGCTCGTCCGTCGGTGCAGGTCCGCTCCTCGGTCGCTCGTCCGAGGACGTGCCACCGGGCAAGCCCCCTGTGATGCCTGTCACCCACTCTGCCCAGGAAAAGCGGGGGGCAGAAGTCACACGTCCGGATGCCACCTATCAGCCGCGTGGATAGCGGCCGGTGCGGGGGTGGAGTCGCCGCCCGTCCGTTCCCGGCGACTCCACCCCTGTGCACGGGAGCGCCCTGACGAGGGGGCATTCGCCGCGGGCATACCTGGTATCCGGACGGCGTGCTTCCCCGCGGCGGCGACCCCCGTGACAGTGAGGTGCATCACCTCCTGCCGCGGCGGGGCCTCCGCTCCTCCCACCCGCTCATCTCACCCGCTCATCTCACAAGGGGAAGTTCCATGGACAGCGTCTCGATCGAACCCACGGCGCCGCCGGCGCCGGACACCGCCGGGCGGGCAGGCCGTCTCCCGGTGGTCCTGCTGCTGGCCGGCAGCTGCATGCCCGTTCTCGGCGCGGTGCTGCTGGCACCCGTCCTGCCCTCGATGACCCAGGCGTTCGCCGGCACGCCCGGCGTGGAGATCCTCGTGCCGGTGGTCCTCACGGTGCCCGCCCTGATGATCGCCCTGTTCGCCCCCATCGCCGGGGCCGTGGCCGACCGGGTGGGCCGCAAAACCCTGCTGCTGATCGCGATGGTGCTGTACTCCGTCTTCGGCACCATGCCGCTGTGGCTGGACTCGCTGACGGCGATCGTGGCCTCGCGGGTCGGCGTGGGCATCGCCGAGGCGGCGATCATGACCGTGTGCACCACGCTGATCACCGACTACTACACCGGCAAGCAGCGCGACAAGTACCTGGGCATGCAGGTGCTCGTGGCCTCCCTGGCCGCCACGGCGTTCTTCGCCCTGGGCGGGGCACTGGGCGCCCAGGGCTGGCGGGTGCCGTTCTGGCTCTACGCCTCCGCGGCACTGATCGCGATCCCCATGGCCCTCGTGCTCTGGGAGCCGGTCCGGAGCACGCGACAGGCGGAGTCCACGCCCGTGCCCTGGCGCCAGGTCGCGGTGCCCTCGCTGGTCACCCTCTTCGGCGGCGTCGTCTTCTACGCCCTGATCGTGCAGCTGCCCTACGTCCTCACCGATCTCGGGGTCACGGACGTGGCCGTCATCGGCGCCGGCACCGCCGTCGCGTCCCTGGCCACCGCCACCGGCGCGTTCGGCTTCCGCTTCGTCTCCGGGGCCGGCCCGGCCCGGCTGCTGCCGGTGGCGTTCGGGCTGGCCGCGGTCGGTCTGGGCGTGCTCTGGTTCGCGTCCTCGGTGCCGGTCGCGCTGGCCGGCGCGGTGGTCACCAGCGCCGGCACCGGCCTGCTCCTGCCCACCCTGCTGACCTGGGCGGTGTCGGGCCTGCGGATCGAGCAGCGGGGGCGCGGCACCGGGATCTGGACCGGTTCGCTCTACATCGGCCAGTTCGCCTCGCCGATCGTCCTGGGCGTCGCCGCGGCCGCCCTCGGCGGCCTCCCGGTGGCGCTGGGCGTGCTCGGGATCCTGGCGGCAGTGGCGGCGGTGGCCGCCGCCGTGGGGCGTCCGCAGCGGGCGGTGGCGGCGGACTGACCCGTCCGGCGCAGGGCTGACGCGGGCGGGGCCGGTGCCGGGGAGCACGGGCCCCGCCCGTTCCACGGGCCGGAGGTCCCACCGTCGAGGTGCGGGCACCACGGATCGACCGTCCGTCCCGGTCACACTCTCCCGGGCCGGCAGCTCGGCGGGGTCACACTGCGGCGGATCGCCCTGTTGCGTGGCGCGCGCCGGAGGACGGTGGGCTGCGGAACCGACGGTGTGCCCGTCCGGTGAGCTTGCGCACCTCCTCGACCCACAGCACGAGCGAGCCGACGGCCACGGCGGTGAGCCACTGGGCGGAGTCCAGGCCGGTGGTGTCGAACAGCCCCTGCAGCACCGGGGCGTGCACCACCGCGACCTGCAGCACCACGACGGCGGTCAGTGCCACCCAGATGGTGCGGTTGGTGAAGGTCTGCGCGGAGAACACCGAGCGGATCTCGGAGCGGACGTTGAACAGGTTGAAGACCTGGAAGAACACGAACGTCGTGAACCCCAGACTCGTGATCCCGGTCGTCGAGATGCCGGGGAACCACTCGCCGGCCAGCAGCAGCACGGTCAGGGTGCCGGTGGTCATCACCGCGGCGGCGAGCAGGATGCGCACCACGCGGGGCCGGGTCAGCAGCGGCTCCTGGGCGGGGCGGGGGGCGCGATGCATGACGTCGGGCTCGGTGCGTTCGACCCCCAGGGCCAGGGCTGGGGGTCCGTCCATGATGATGTTCACCCACAGGATCTGCAGGGCGGTGAACGGGGCGCCGCCGGCGATGCCCAGGACTCCGCAGATCAGGAACAGCAGCACGAAGCCCCAGGAGGTGGAGAGCTGGAAGCACACGAACTTGAGGACGTTGTCGTAGATCCCGCGTCCTTCCCGGACGGCGGCCACGATGGTGGCGAAGTTGTCGTCGGAGAGGACCATCCGGGCCGCGCCCTTGGACACGTCGGTGCCGGTGATGCCCATGGCCACCCCGATGTCGGCCTGCTTCAGGGCTGGGGCGTCATTGACCCCGTCACCGGTCATCGCGACCACCTGACCGCGCGACTGCAGCGCACGGACGAAGCGGATCTTGTGCTCGGGGGCCACCCGGGCCAGCACCCCGTAGCCGGGGGCACGATCCGCCAGCTCGGTCTCGTCCATCCCGTCGAGGGCCGCACCCGAGGCGGCCTCGCCGGGGATCCGGAGGGAGGCCGCGATGGCTGTGGCGGTGCGCAGGTGGTCGCCGGTGATCATGTGCACGGCGATGCCGGCGGCGTGGGCCACGGCGATGGCCTCGGCGGCTTCCTTGCGAGGAGGGTCCACGATGCCCACGAGGCAGTAGAGGGTCAGGTCCGTGACGAGGTCCTGCATCCGGACACCGTCGGCGGGGAGGGAACTGGTGCCGGGTGCGTCGTCGTCGAGGCGGCGCCCGGCGATCATCAGGGTGCGCAGTCCTTCTCCGGCCAGGTCCTCGACCTGAGCCAGAATGCGGGCTCGGTCCCGGTCGCTCAGGGGGCGGGGGCCTGCAGCGGTGAGGAGGGAGCCCGCCCGCTCCAGCAGCACCCCCGGGGCGCCCTTGGCGAAGATGCGGTAGTCGGCGTCCTGGACGTCGCCGATCCGGAAGCTCTGCTCGTGGAAGGTGGCCTGGAACTTGTACTCGGAGTCGAAGGGCACCTCGGCCAGACGAGGATGATTCTGGCGTGCCCCGTCGACGTCGAGGCCGCCCTTCTCGGCCAGCACCACCAGCGCGCCGTCGGTGGGGTCCCCGACCAGGGTCCCGTCGCGGACGGTGGCGTCGTTGCACAGGGCCATCGCCAGGTAGGCGTCCGGATAGCTCCCGGCCGTGGTGTCGTCGGGGCTGAGGATCCGCCCCTCGGTGGAGTAGCCCTCACCCGTGATCCGGAAGGTGCGGCCGTCGACGAGCAGCCGCCGCGCGGTCATCTCGTTGAGGGTCAGGGTGCCGGTCTTGTCCGTGGCGATGTGCGTGGTCGAGCCGAGGGTCTCCACCGCGGAGAGCTGCTTGATGATCGCGCCCCGCTTCGCCAGGCGGTTGGCGCCCATCGCCAGGGTGAACGCCACGACGGCGGTGAGGCCTTCGGGGATCGTGGCCACGGCCAGGGACACCGCGATGAGCAGCAGCTCGGTCCAGGACTGTCCGCGCACCAGCCCGAGCACGAAGACGATGCCGACGACCACGAACGCGATGATCGTCAGCAACCCGGCCAGGCGGTCGATCCGGCGCTGCAGCGGAGTGAGGCCTTCCTGGGCGGTCCCGAGGAGGCCGGCGATCGCGCCCATCTGCGTGTCCATGCCGGTGGCGGTGACCACCATGACGCCGCGACCGCGGGTGATCGCCGTGTTCATGAAGACCATGTTGGACCGGTCGCCCAGGGGCGCGTCCGGGTCGGTGAGCGGGGCCGGGTCCTTGTCCACCGGCTGGGCCTCCCCGGTCAAGGACGCCTCGGCGGCCTGCAGCCGGGCGGACTCCAGGAGTCGGCCGTCGGCCGGCACCGAGTCCCCGGCCTCCAGCAGCACGATGTCCCCCGGCACCAGCTCCGCCCGGTCCACCTGGGCCTCGCGCCCGTCGCGGCGCACCCGGGAAGTGCTCACCGACATCTTCCGCAGCGCCGCCAGCGAGCTCTCGGCCCGGGCCTCCTGCACATAGTTGAGCACCGTGTTGAACACCACGACGACCAGGATCACCACCGGGGTCTCCCACTGCCGGGAGACCACCGCGGAGACGACCGCCGCGATGACCAGCACGATCGTCATCCGATCCGAGAGCAGAGCGAGAACCTTGCGCCAGGCCGGCGCCCGGCTCGCCCCGGCCAGGACGTTGGGGCCCTCCCGCTCCGCCCGCACTGCGACCTGCTCGCCCGAGAGCCCCACGGCCGGGTCCACCTCGAGCGCTTCCGCCACGGCGGCAGGACTGCGGGTGCACCAGGAGGAAGTCATGGAAACCTCATTCGCTCGACGAGGCACCCAGGCTATCGCCGAGACCGGCGGCCCTTCTCCGCCGGTCCTCGGTCCTCGGCGCGCGGGCGCAGGGCGTTGCTGTGCGGGCACCGAGTCGGCGGGGCGGCGCGGTGACCTGTGCGGGGGCGGTGGCTGCATCGGGGCACCCGGGTCTCGAACGGTCCGTGGTCCTGGTATCCACGGCTCGGTGGGCGCATTCTGAACCCAGGTCAGCAGCATGACCGGAGGGAGACCGATACCGATGACGCGTCCACGGCACTCCAACGCCTCGCGCACCCGTGACCTGTGGGCGGATCCGCTGGGGAGGGCGACCACCCGGGCCCTGCAGGGGCTGGTGCTGCTGAGCGCGGGGGCGGTGGTGGTCTACGGGCTGATCCAGCTCAAGCTGCTGGTGATCCCGCTGCTGGTCGCACTGATCCTGGCCGCTGCGCTGCACCCGGTCGTGGCCCTCTTGCACCGGCGGGGCGTGCCCGGGGCGCTGGCGACCTGGATCGTGTTCCTGGCGGCGATCGTGCTCCTGGGCGGGGTGGTCACCGGCATGGTCTTCGCGGTGCGCAACGAATGGAACGAACTGGTGGCCTCCGCGGTGGGCGGGCTGGAACGGCTGCGGGAGTTCATCGTGGCCGGGCCGGTGCCTGTCGGCCAGCAGGCCCTGGACGAGGCCATCACCGCGGTCGTGGACTTCATGGCCAGCCCCCAGTTCGGCGCCGGGGCGCTGCTGGGCATCTCCGCGGCCACCCAGGTGGTCACCGGGACGGTGCTGGTGGCCGTCATCCTCTACTTCTTCCTCCAGGACGGGTCCAGGATCTGGGCGTTCTTCCTGCGTCGTTTCCACGGCGAGACCCTGGAGAAGCTCCTCACCTCGGGCAGCACGACCCTGCACGTGCTGGGGGGCTATGTGCGCGGCACCGCGGTGGTGGCGCTGCTGGAGGCGGTGGTCATCGGGGCCACCCTGCTGGTGCTGGGGGTGCCCCTGGCCCTGCCCCTGTCGGTGCTGATCTTCCTGGGCGGCTTCATCCCCATCGTGGGGGCCGCCCTGATCGGGGGTGTCGCGGCTCTGGTGGCCCTGGTCGCCAACGGCCCCGTGGTGGCGCTGGTCGTCGTGGCGGTGGTGGTGGCCATCAACCAGCTCGACGGCCGGGTGCTCCAGCCGATGGTGCTGGGCCGGGCCCTGAGCCTGCACCCGCTGGTGGTGCTGCTCGCCCTGGCCGCCGGCGGGATCCTCTCCGGCNGGGTGCTCCAGCCGATGGTGCTGGGCCGGGCCCTGAGCCTGCACCCGCTGGTGGTGCTGCTCGCCCTGGCCGCCGGCGGGATCCTCTCCGGCATCGCCGGGGCCGTGCTGGCCGTGCCGCTGACCGCGGTGGGCTGGGCCCTGATCCAGATCTGGTTCCCCGACCCCCGCGCCCCGGAAGCGCCCGCCCGACCAGCCTCGCTCCCCGGGGCTGTGCCGCCGGACCCGCCCGCACCCACCGGCGCTTGAAGAGCGCCGCCGCGCCGCATCTCGGTTCCCGCCGTCACTCGCAGGCCAGGCCCTCGGCCCCGCCCCGGTCCAGCTCCGGCCGGTAGCCGGGCTGGTCCGAGCGCAGGGGCGCCGCACCCGCGGCGCGGACCGCGGCGCAGTCGGCGTAGTAAACCTCCTCCGCCGGTGACGGTCCCGCGGCGGCGTTCCCGGCGGGCGGGACGTCGGTGGGCAGGTCCTGGTCCGGGCACCCGGCCAGCACGTCCGCCATGGCGTCCCGTTCGGGGGTCGTCACGAACAGCTCGTAGCGGGTCTTGACCGCGATCTGGGTGGCCACGTACACGCACCGGAACGACTCGTTCGGCGGCAGCCACTCGGCGGCGTCGGAGGCGGACTTCTCCCCGTTGGTCGGCCCGTCCACGGCCCGCAGGTTGAGCGGGTCGTTGGCCAGGGCCGTGCGCTCCTCCTGGGTGAGCCGATCGGCCCCGGAGATCCACGCGTTCTTCAGCGCCACCACGTGGTCGATCTGCACGTCGGCGGAGGTCAGCGGTCCGCGGACGAACTCGATCGTCCGCCCGGTGTAGGGGTCCTCGAGGGTCCCGGAGAGGACCCTGCACCCGTCGTCGTGGAGGACGTCACCGGTCAGGTCCCGGGCCAGGACGTCGTTGCGGGCGTCGCAGCCGTTGCCATCGGGATCGGCCCAGTCCCCGAACTGGGCGAGCCGGTCGTAGTCCTCTCCGCCGCCGGCGTTCTCGACGGGCAGTGCCGCGAGCGCCCGTGCGGCGGGGGAGGTGGCCTCCACGGCCTGCGGTGTGCAGCCGGTCAGGACGCCCAGGGCGACCGCGAGCGGGACGAGCGCCGTCTGCCGGGCACGGGGCTGCGGTGGCTCGAACCTGCGCACGGTGTTCCCTCCGCTCCGGCCGGTGGTGTCGGGACCCCTATTCTCGCAGGTCAGCCGTTCGGGGTAGATTGCGGCACCGGAGGAAGGCAGACATGAGACGGTGCTTCGCCGCGGCCCGCGTGCTGATGGGCCTGGCCCTGGTCGTGGCCGTGGCCGGGCGGCTGCAGGCGTACCTGCGGTTCTGGATCGAGCGCGGGGACCGGGCCATCGCGGTCGACGTCGCCAACTTCTTCAGCTACTTCACCATCCAGACGTCGCTGTTCCACGCCGTGGTGTTCGGGTTCGGCGCGTGGTCGCTGCTCGCCCGGCGGGGCGCCGACCCGCCGTGGTTCGGGGCCCTGCGCGCCGCGGCCACGACGTACACCGTCACCACCGGGGTGGTCTACAACGCGCTGCTGCGCGCTCTGCCGCAGGAGGCGGCCCTGGAGCAGCCGTGGGCCAACGAGGTGCTGCACACGATCGTCCCGGTCTACGCGCTGCTGGACTGGCTGCTCGCCCCGGGGCGGAGCCCGGTCCGGTGGCGGACGGTCGGCGGGATCGTGGTCTATCCGGTGCTGTGGGCCGTCTACACCCTGGTGCGGGCGCCGTTCGTGCTGGACGAGGGCACCGGCAACCCGTGGTGGTACCCCTATCCGTTCCTGGACCCGCACGAGGCGGCCGGCGGCTACGGGTCCGTGGCGGTGTGGATCGCGGTGCTCGCGGTGGCGATTACGGCGACGGCCTCGGTCCTCGTCGGGTTCTCCCGGCTTCGCACCAGGGCTCCCGCCGACGACGGGGCCGAGCGCCGCCGGTGACGGGCCGGGCCGCGCAGGGGCCGCCCGGTGCGGCCCGGGCGGCCCCTGGAACGCCGGCGTCAGGACAGGGCGCCGGAACGGGTCGTCAGGACAGGTCCTCGAGGGCCGCCGCCGCGTGGTCCGGGTGGTCGGAGAAGAGTCCGTCCATGCCGGCCTCCACGAAGGCCCTGATCTCCCCCGCCAGGTCGCCGTGCGCCCGCGGATCGGCGCCGGCGCGGTGCTCGGCGGGGAGGAAGAAGTTCTCCGCCCGGAAGGTCCAGCCGTGGACCTCGAGACCCGCGGCGTGGGCGTCGGCGATCACGGCCGTCGGCTCGCCGAGGGTGTCGTCAGTCTCCCGCGGGATCATGACGTCCTTGCAGGCGCCGAGGATGTCGGCGTAGGACGCGATCTCCGCCAGACCCTCCGCCGTCGTGAGGTCCGCGTAGCCGCGCGGATCGCCGGCGGTAGCGAGGTCGAACGGCGCGCCCGAGCAGTCGACCAGCTGGGCGAGGCGCACGTCGGTCATCCCGTCGAGCTCGCGCAGGTTGGCGGTCTCGAAGCTCTGGAGGACCACCGGGTCCGCCTCGTCGCCGTAGCCGTTGGCCTCGAGCACCTCGACCGTCCTCTCCTCCAGGGACAGGCCGATCGAGTCGAAGTACGTGGGGTGCTTGAGCTCGGGCGCGATCCCCACCGGCTCGCCGTCGCAGGTGCGCGAGCGGCGGGCGAGGTCCACGACCTCCTCGAAGGTCGGGACCGGGTACAGGCCGTCGAAGGCGGTGCCGCCCGGGCGCAGCTCCGGGATGCGCTCCTCCGCGCGCAGGGTGCGCAGCTCGGCCAGCGTGAAGTCCTCGGTGAACCAGCCGGTGACCTCGGCGCCGTCGACCACCTTGGTGGTGCGCCGCTCGGCGAACTCCGGGCGGTCCTCGACGTCCGTGGTGCCGCCGATCTCGTTCTCGTGCCGCGCCACGAGCTCGCCGTCCTTCGTGGGGACGAGGTCGGGTTCGACGACGTCGGCGCACTGGGTGATGGCGAGCTGGTAGGAGGCCAGCGTGTGCTCGGGGCGGTAGCCGGAGGCGCCGCGGTGACCGATCACCCCGGGGCCCGTCCCGGCCGCGGGCTCGAGGCGCTCGCGGTCCAGCACGAAGAGCTCGGTGTCGTCCGGGGTGCCCGGGACGCGGGCGTCGTTGCCCGGGTAGTTGTTGTCGTTGCCGACCAGCAGGCGGCCGTCCCGCAGCTGCAGGACCACCTCGACCGACTGCTGGGGGAAGGAGAACTGCTCGCCCACGCCGTAGGCGCCGGGGGAGGTCCCGGTGCCGATGCCGGCCGGGTTGTCGATGGCGAGCAGGTCGGCCACCAGCTCCTTCTCGAGGTGACCCGAGTCGTCCGTGCGGCGAAGGTCGACGGCGTAGACGCGCTTGGTGACCGCCGCGGGGCCGTCGAGGTCGTCGCGCTCGAGGACCAGGAGCCGGTTCTGACCCGTCAGGAACGCGTCGCCCACGAGGTTGGCGTCGGTGTCCGTCTCGTAGTCCCACGTGCGGCCGGTGTACTCCCGCGTCCTCGTGTCGAACTCCAGGACCAGCCGGCGGCGCGGATCGTCGTCGTCGGCGAGGGCGCCCTCCAGGATCGGGTAGAGGTAGCGGCCGTTCCGCGAGCCCGCCATGGCCTCGAAGCCCTTGCTGGCGCCGACGGCGGGCCGCTCCCCGTCCTCGAGGTAGGGGCTCTGCGGCGACTCGAGCGTGCCCGTCCCGCCGTCGCGGACGTCGGCCAGCGGCACGGGCTCCTCGAGCACCACGCCCTCGGCGTCCACGTGCAGCAGGAAGGGCCCGAACTCCTCGCCGATCCAGAAGGTGCCGTCCGGCTGGCGGACCACGGACTCGACGTCGAAGTCGTTGCCGGTCAGCAGCCGCTCCTCGGTGTCCTCGTGCACCACGGGGAAGGGGATCCGGTGGTGCGGGTCCCGCAGCGACACGTGGTCCTGGACCTCGATCTCGCCGCTCCCGCCCTCGGCGGTCTCCCACTGCGGGGCGATGCGGTAGAGCCGCAGCAGGAAGTCGGCGGAGTTCTCCTGGTTGCCGAATCCGTTGTCCGGCATGGCCCAGAACGTGCCGTCGCCGTTGTCGACCATGGCGGAGAAACCCGGGATCACCTGGCCGCCGAAGGGGCCGGTGCGGCCGTTCGCCGGCGTGGCCGCCGCCCCGGAGGGAGGGCCCTCGGCGAGGTGGTCGGCGGAGAGGGTGGCGCGCTGCTCGAGCACGGGCGCGCCGGCGGGCCCGCGGCCCGGATCGCCGCTGTGGGCGAGCGCCCCCGGCGTGGAGGTGAGGAGGACGGCCGCGGCCAGTGCGGCGGCTGCTGCTGGGACTCTGCGCATGCGCCGAGCGTAGGACCGGGGCGTGGCCGGACGGTGGCGTCCGGGGAACATGTCGGCGAACGACGCCGCGCCGGTCGTTCACCCACCGGGCGTCCGCCCACCGTGCTCCGACCTGCGGCTCCGCTCCGGATCCGGGCGGTATGCCGGCGCGGTCCGGGTCAGAGCCGCGGCACGCACGGCGCGGCGCCCAGCTTCGCCAGGCCGGCCCGGTCCCCGGCCGAGAGCACCGTGGCCCCGCCCGCCGGGTGCATCATCTGGGTGGGGTCGTCGACGTGGGCGAGCCCCACCACGTGCGCCAGCTCGTGGATGATGGTCGCGCGGACGTGGGCCGCCCCGTCCGGGTGCTCCAGCACCGGCGCCAGACCGGGGGCGTCGAGGGCGACCTGACCGGTGACGTAGGCGAACGGCCCTCCGGGCGCCTGCCGGGCCGTGCTGCCGCCGAGGCCCACCACGTTGCCGGCCAGCCCCGGCACCTCGGCCTCGTCGGACCACGCGATGAGCACGGGCGCCCACTGCCGGCCGTACCGGTCCGGCTGATAGGGCGCGCGCTGCTCGGCGGGCGCCTCCGTCGTCGTCCCCACGGGGACGAACCGCAGACCGGTGGCCGCGGAGATCTCGGCGACCGCCTCCTCGACGAGCTGCCGGCCGCCCGGCGGGGCGCCGTCCGGGCGCACGACGTAGTGCACCGGACGGCACGGGTCGTAGGCGACCATCGGCTGGGCGGGGTCCGGGGAGTCCATGAAGCGGTGGCCGCCGACGTCCTCGACCGCCGGGGGCGCCCCCAGCGGCGCCGGTGCGGCCCCGACCCCGGGCGGGGGCGCCGACGCGTTCGGCAGGTAGGGGCGGATGACCGGCAGCGCGTAGTCCTGGAAGAGCCCGGGCGTGAACCAGAGCATCAGCAGCACCACGACGCCCACGGCCGGGGTCCCCCGCCACGCCGGGCTGCGCCTGCGCGGCGCCCTCGCCCAGCGGCGGGCGGATGCCCTGGCCGCCCGGGCGGCGCGCCGGTCCCGGCGCCGGCGCGCGCCCGGGCCCAGCAAGGCCTCGCGCTGCTGCTCCAGCGCCTCCTCGAGCACCCACTGCGGCGTCCGTCCGCTCGGGGACCGCGGGAGGCGCGCGGCGGCGGCGTGCTCGTCGCGGGTCCGGGGCGACGCTCCCCGCTGCGGCGTGGCGCCACCGGGCTGGTGCATGGTTCCTGGCTTCTGTGCTGGATCAGGCCGTCACGCGGCCCACACTGAAGTGTACGAAAGCAAACACGGCGGGGGATCCCGCACCGGCCCGTGACGGGCAATCGCCTGTCCACACTCCTGCCTACACTGGCCCGACGCAGCCCCGACCCGAAGGAGCACCGCAGTGGAGACCACCCCGCACCAGAACGTCACCTTCCCCTCGGCCGGGGGCCGGGCCCACGGCTACCTGGCGCTGCCGGCCGCCGGCCGCGGCCCCGGCGTGCTCGTGATCCAGGAGTGGTGGGGGCTCACCGACCACATCCGGGACGTCGCGGACCGGCTCGCCGCCGAGGGCTTCGTGGCCCTGGCCCCCGACCTCTACGGCGGGTCCATCACCCACGACGGCGAGGAGGCCGCCGAGATGATGTCCCGACTGCCCGAGGAGGAGGGCGTGCGGCTGCTCGCCGGCTCCGTCGACTTCCTGCTCGGCCACGAGGCCGTCACCAGCTCCACGGCGGGGGCGATCGGCTTCTGCATGGGCGGCGGGTTCGTCCTGGCACTCGCCGCCGACCAGGGCGGGCGGATCGGCGCCGCGGTGCCGTTCTACGGCGTCGGCCAGGGCGTGCCGGACGCCTGCCACGGGGTGCGCGCGGCGGTGCAGGGCCACTACGGCCGCGAGGACTCGTCCTACCCGGTCGAGAAGGCGCAGGCCCTCGAGGAGCAGCTCCGCCGCGAGTCCTCCGCACCCGTGGTCGAGTTCCACTACTACGACGCCCCGCACGCCTTCCACAACGACCGGAACCGGACGAACCACCGCCCCGACGCCGCGGCCGCGGCCTGGGAGCGCGCGGTCGCCTTCCTGCGCGAGCACGTCCGGTAGTCGACGACGACGGTTGTCCCCGGAGCTGCCCGCCCAAGGGGACGTTCTGCGCCCCTGTGTGTTACCCGGCTGTAGAAAATGGACGTGCCAGGTGCCGGACGTGGTGGAACTGGGGCTTTGCGGAGGCAAATACGTGGCCGGGCGGTGGAACGGCGCTCCGTAGTTTTGGAGTCAACAACCCACCGCAGCGCACCACCGAACGAAGGGCTCCTCCCATGACCGCCACCGCCGTCGCCGCCGTCTCCCGCCCCCGCCGCTACCGCGTCCTCGTCCCCCTCGCCGGCCTCGCCGCCGCCGCCGCGCTCGCCGTGGGCTCCGGGGCGGACTTCACCTCCAACTCGGTGAACTCGTCCAACGCCTTCAGCACCGGCTCGCTGACCCAGACGAACTCCAAGGCCAACAGTGCGGTGTTCGATCTCGACAACATGAAGCCCGGCGACACCCTCAACGGCTCGGTCACCATCAAGAACTCCGGCTCTCTCGGCGCCGGCTTCAAGCTCACGGAGACCGCGACCAACGGCTTCACCACGAAGTCCAACCTCCGGCTCACGATCACCGAGTCCGGCTCCACCGCGCCGGTGTGGACCGGTACCTTCGGCGAGCTCACCGCCGCCGGCCCGCTGGCGCTGGGCGACTGGGCTCCGGGTCAGGCGAAGACGTTCGTCTTCAGCGTCACCCTCGACTCGGAGGCCGACAACACCGAGCAGGGCAAGACCGCCACGGCCACCTACAGCTGGGATGCGGTGCAGGCCGCGGGCACCACCACCGACCAGTGACCCGTCCGGCGGGGCCGGCCCTGACGGGCGGGCCCCGCCGTCTTCGTTCGACACGACCGCGGGCGTGCGCCCGCAGCAGGAGGACACCGTGCGTGCTGTGCGGATCGCGGCCCGGACCGCCTCCCGGGTGCTGCTGAACCTGGCGGCACTCGTGGTGCTGGCCCTGGCCCTGGCCATGCTCGTGCCCGGTGCGCTGGGCTACGAGCGCTACGTCATCACCGGCGCGTCGATGTCCGGGACCTTCGAGAAGGGCACCTTGGCCATCGAGAGCGCGGTGCCGGTGGCGGACCTGGCCGTCGGCGACGTCATCACCTACCTGCCCCCGCCGGACTCCGGGCTCACCGAACTGGTCACCCACCGCATCCTCACCGTCGAGGAGTCCGAGAGCGGGCCAGTGTTCCGGACCCAGGGCGACGCCAACGCCGACGCCGACCCGTGGACCTTCCAGCTGCCCGGGCCCAACCAGGCCCGTCTGGACCACGCCGTCCCCCACCTCGGCTGGGTGTTCATCGCCCTGTCCGACCCGCAGGTCCGGCAGCTCGTCATCGGCGTGCCGGCCGGGCTCATCGCCCTCCGCTGCGCGATCGAGGTCGTGCAGGTCCTGCGCCGGCCCCGGCCCCGAACCGAGACCCTCCAGCTGTCTGCCGCCACGGCGCGGAAGCGCCTCGACGGCCCGCCGAGACGCCCTGTCCCGGGCCGGAGGACCGCCGCCGCGGTCTGACCCGCGGCGGCACGGCATGCCGTATGCCGTGCCGCGGAGGTGTTGCCGAACTGTGGAACTGCGAGCGGCCTCTGTTCCCCGGCTGTTGCCACCGGCTCTCTAGCGTGGGAACCGACCACCCGGTCCTCGCCCACACCGACCTCGACTCACGCCCCGGGAGCCACTGATCGCCATGAACGCACGAACCGCCGCGACCGCCGTTCTCGTCGTCCTGCTCGGTCTGCTCCTGGGCCTCAGCAGCACCGCCGAGTTCTCCTCCGCGTCCTTCACGAGCCGCTCGGCCAACCCGCAGGGCACCGTCCGGGCCGCCGCGGACTGGACCCCGCCCACCACGTCCCTCACCCCTCCGGGCGCAATCCTGGCGGGCTCGGTCGTCCTCACCGCGTCCGCCGCAGACGCCGAGACGGGGATCGACACCGTCGCGGTCCAGTACCGCTCGGCCTCCGGAGGCGAGTGGCGCACGGTGTGCACCACCGCCTCGGCCCCCTACCGCTGCACGTGGAGCACCCCCGGTGTCGTGGACGGCTCCTACGCGCTGCGCTCCGTGGCGACCGACCGGGCCGGGTACTCGGCGGTCTCCGCCGTGGCGACCACCGTGGTGGACAACACCGGGCCCGTCGTGACGATGATCGATCCCGGCACGCTCCTCGGCGGCACCCGGACCTTCGAGGCCACCGCGGCCGACCCCGGCACCGGTGTGCAGAAGGTGGTCCTCCAGTACGCCCCGAGCGGCTCGAGCACCTACCGGGACCTGTGCACCGCGACCGCCGCCCCCTACTCCTGCCGCTACGACACCCGGCAGCTGTCCGACGGCCGCTACGACCTCCGGGCGGTCGCGACCGACCGCGCCGGCAACGCCACCACCTCCGCGGTGGTCGCGAACCGGGAGGTCGAGAACCCGGTCAGCACCGTCACCCTGGCCGCCCCGAAGACCTACTTGTCCGGCGGCACCACGCTGAGCGCGACCGCTGCCTCCACCGCGGGGGTGCAGGCGGTCCGCTTCCAGTACGCCCCCGCCGGCACGACCACCTGGAGCACGGTGTGCACCGACACCACCGCGCCGTACAGCTGCGCCTGGACCACGACCGGTGTGGCAGACGGCGCCTACGACCTCCGCGCGGTCCTGGTGGACAGCAAGGGGCGGGAGACCGCCTCGGCGTCCGTTCCCGAACGGCACGTGCTCAACACCGTGGTCCGCGGCGTGGACGTCCAGGCCGCCAACGGGGGCAGGGCCGGCACGATGGACGCCGGGGACACGATCACCTACACCTACAGCCACCTCGTGGACCTGAACACGATCAGCACCGGGTGGGACGGCAGCGCACTGGCGACCGCGCTGAACATGCAGAGCGGCTGGTTCTCCGACAGCAGCATCACCGTGGCCGGCTCCGCCCGGACCGATTCCGTGGGCTCCGTGAACCTGGGCGCCGACTACCTCTCTGTCTCGACGAGCGCCCGGTTCGACGCCACCATGACGGCGGGGGCGGTCGTCGTCGACGGCCGTCCGCGCACGGTGATCACCGTGACACTGGGCCAGAGGACGGGCGGCGGCACGCCGAGCACGAACAGCACGCCGACGATGGCCTGGACGCCCAGCACCGCCGTCAAGGACCTCGCCGGCAAGGCCGTGTCGTCGGCAGCGGTCAACGAGACCGGCGCCGCGGACGGGGACTTCTGATGCGCCGTCCGCGCGCCCGCCGGGCCACCGCCGTGGCCGCGGTGCTGCTCGCCGCAGTCCTCGTCGTCCAGGCCGTGCTCATCCGGGACGAGGCCGCCTATCTGAGCGTGCTGCTCCTCGCCGGCGCCGCACTGGGCGTCGTGGGCGCCGTGCGCCTCCGGCTCCGCGGCTGCTTCGCGGCCCGCTTCACCCTGGTGCTCGTGGCGGCGCTCGTGCTCTTCGGGGAGGGCCTGCTGGCGGCGCTCGGCCTGCCCGGGCTCGGTCACGCGGGCGCACGGACCGGCCTCACGGTGACGGGAACAGCGGCGATGGCGGGCGCCGTCGTCGTCCTGGTGGGCCTGCGGCCGAAACATGACGCGGGACACCGGGCAGTCCCATGAGAATGGATATGCTTTTGCAATGGTCCCCAGCATCCTCCTGGTGGAGGACGACGACGGCATCGCCCTCCCCCTGACCCGCGCCCTCGAGCGGGAGCAGTACGCCGTGGAGCGGGTGAGCACCGGCCAGGCCGCCCTCGCGAGCGCCGCCACCGGGCGGTTCCCGCTGGTGGTCCTCGACCTCGGGCTGCCGGACGGGGACGGACTGGACGTGTGCCGGCAGGCCCGCGAGGACGGCTACACCGGGGCCGTGCTCATCCTCACCGCGCGCGGCTCGGAGATCGACCGGGTGGTCGGCCTCGACGTGGGCGCCGACGACTACATGGCCAAGCCCTTCAGCCTGGCCGAGCTGCTGGCCCGCGTCCGGGCGCTGCTGCGCCGGCAGATCGGCCCGTCCACCGCTCCCGTGCCGCAGCCGCAGACCGCCCCGGGGCTGCGGGTGGACCCGCGGTCCCGGCAGGCCTTCGTGGCGGACGCGGTCCTGCCGGTCACCGCCAAGGAGTTCGACGTGCTGGCCGAACTGGACGGTGTCCGCGGGGACGTGGTCACGCGGGAGCACCTCATGGACCGGGTGTGGGACGAGAACTGGTTCGGCTCCACCAAGACCCTCGACGTCACCGTGGCCAGGCTGCGGCACAAGCTGGCCGACTCCGGGGCGCCGGCCCAGATCGTCACCGTGCGCGGGATCGGCTTCCGGCTCGAGGACGGCCCGCCGGATGCGTGACCGGCTGGTCACGGCGCTCGTCGGTCTGGCGATCGCCGTGATCGTCCTGTACGGCGGCCCGCGGGCCTACATGGTGGCCGAGCAGGCGCAGACCACCGTGGTCCAGCAGACCGAGCGTTCCGCGGACCTGATCGCAGCCGTGCTCACGGAGCGCTCGCGCGGCGGTGGACCCGTCGACGAGGACCTTGACGCCCTCGTGCACGACGGAGAGGTCCTGGTCCACCGGGCTGCGGACGGCCGGGTGCTGGCGTCGGCGGGCGAGGCCGAGGGCCACGCCGCGGACGTGGTGGCGACCCGGCGGCTGCCGGACGGCAGCGCCCTGGAGCTGACCCGCTCCGGTGCGGCGGTGAGCGAGCGGATCACCGATGCCGTGATGCCGATCGTGCTCATCGGCCTGGGGGTCGTGGTCCTGGCCGTCCTCGCCGCGGTGGTGCTGGCCCGCGGGCTGGCGCGGCCCTTCCAGCAGCTGGCCGACGCCGCCCGCCGGCTGGGGGACGGGACCTTCAGCCTGCCGCCGATGGACTCCACGCTGCCCGAGGCCCGGGCCATCGGGGTGGCGCTGCAGACCAGCTCCCGGCAGCTCGAGGCCCTCCTGCACCGCGAGCGGCAGTTCGCGGCCAACGCCTCCCACCAGCTGCGGACCCCGCTCACCGCCCTGCGCCTGGAGCTCGAGGACCTCACCTACTGGCCCGAGACCGCCCCCGCGGTGTCCGAGCAGCTCGACCGGGCGCTGGGAGAGCTGGACCGGCTCAGCGGGACCGTGACCGAGCTGCTGGAGCACTCCCGCGGCCGCCGTCTGGAGCGACCGGTGCCCGTGGACCTGGCGCTGCTCACCGCCGAGACCGCCGAGCGCTGGGACCGGCAGGCCGGTGCGGCGGGCCGCACCGTCACGGCGATGGCACCGCGTCCCGCCCGCGTCCGCACGCATCCCGGGCTGCTGCAGCAGATCCTGGACGTGCTCATCCACAACGCCCTGCGGCACGGCCGCGGAGTCGTGCGCGTACGGGCCAGGGATGCCCGCACGCACTGGGCGATCACGGTCCAGGACGAGGGGGACCGACCCGCGGACCAGGGCATCTTCGACCGCCACGTCAGCACCGGGGAGGGGGGCGAGGGCATCGGACTGACGGTCGCCGCCGAGCTCGCCGAGTCCCTCGGCGGCAGCCTCACCCTCGAGTCCGCCCCGACCACCACGTTCCTGCTGCGGCTGCCGGCGGCACCGTCGACCTGAGCCGACGCCCAGGCACCGCCGGTCGCGGTGACAGCTCCGGCACAGCCTGCCGTGCCAGGCTCGGCCCCGGAGCACGCCCCAGACCACCCAGGGAGAACCGATGACGCAGACGACCACCCGGACCATGACGCGCACCGCGACCGCCGTGCTCACCGCGGCACTGGTCGCCCTGGCGGTGGTGCTGCAGCAGCCGGAGCCCCTCACCGCGGCACTGCTCGTCGTCGTCCTCGGCACCGGGTGGGACCTGCGCCTGACCCGCGAACTGGCCCGGGTGCGGGTCCGCCCCTGACCCCACCGCCCCGAGCACGCCGGGCGCCCGAGCACCGAGGAGTCCCCATGACCGAGATCTGGCCCGTGGTCCACGCCGAGCGCCGGGCGCTGATCCGGGATCTGGAGGACCTCCCGGCGCAGCGGTGGGCGACCCCCTCGCTGTGCCCCGGCTGGGACGTCCACGACGTCCTGGCCCACCTCGTCGACGACGCGCGGACCACGCGCCTGGGCTTCCTCCGCCGCCTCGCGGCCGCCCGCTTCGACTTCGACCGCTGCAACGCCTGCGGCGTCGCGCGGGAGCGTCGTGCCGACCCGCGGGACACCCTGGCCGCGTTCCGCGCAGTGAGCGGCCGCACCACGAGCGCGCCGGCGGCGCCGGCCACCCGGCTGGTGGAGGCGTTCGTGCACGGGGAGGACATCCGGCGCCCGCTCTCGCTCACCCGGGACCGTCCGGCCGGGCCGGTCGCCGAGGCCCTGCGCCACCAGCTGCGGACCAGCACGAAGCTCGGCGGCGGGAAGGAGCGGGCGGCGGGCCTGCGGCTCGTGGCCACCGACGCCGACCTCGACGCCGGGACCGGCCCGGAGGTGCGCGGCGGCGTCCTCGCGCTGCTGCTGGCGGTGTCCGGGCGCCCGGTCGGCCCGGAGGAGCTCACCGGCCCCGGAGCGGCGGCACTCGTCTCCTGAGTGCTCGCCGTTCCGGACGGGCCCCGATGCGGTCTTGTGACGGCCCCGCACTGTGATCCTTGACACCTCGCCCCGGATATCTCTAGTCTCCTAACACGTGTCAGGAACCTGACACGTGTTAGTTCAGCAGAGTGAGGACACGCGGATGACTGCAGCGAGCAGCATGACCCGTCGCGCGCTACTGGGGGTCGGGGGCGTCGCCCTGGCCGGGGCCACCGTCGGGGCGTGGCCGCGCCTGACCGCCTCCGACATCCCCGGTCGCGGGGAGGACGTCCTGACGGTGGCGATCCAGGGCACGTCCCAGGACGCCGCGAAGCGCCAGCAGCTGGTGGACGAGTTCCGGGCCGAGCACCCGGACATCCCGGTGCGGATCCAGGCCGTCCAGAGCGCCGACTGGGGGGACTTCTTCTCCAAGATCCTCACCATGGTCGCGGCCGGCCAGGCGCCGGACCTGGTGTACGTGGCCACGGAGGGCACCCAGCTGTTCGCCGACCGGCTCGCGGTGCCCCTGGACAGCTTCGTCCAGCGGGACGCCGCCACGATGGGGGAGTACTTCCGCGACGTGCACCCCAGCCTCGTGGAGGCCTTCATGTACAAGGGGAACCTGTACCAGCTGCCGCTGGAGTTCAACGCGGCCAACATGTACCTCAACACGGCGGCGCTGCGCCGGGCCGGGGCGGAGCGGCCCGCCGACGACTGGACCAAGGACGACTTCACGGGGCTCATGCGCGCCATGCAGCGCTCCAACGAGGGCTCCTTCCGCCCCTACTACTGGACCAACCGCCTGTTCGGCGGCGTGGTCCCCTGGCTCTACGCCAACGGCACCAGCTTCCTCACCGAGGAGAAGGCGCCGGGCGGCGGATGGCTGTGGAACGGCTTCTACGGGGACCACCCGGCGGGTGCCGACCGCAGCGGCGGCTACCTGTGGACGGGCTCCAACGTCCGGGACGAGCGGGTCACGGAGACGTTCGACTACCTGCGGGAGCTCGTGCAGGAGGGCCTCGGCGTGCGCCCCGAGGAGGGCGGCGGCAACGCCCTGATCGGCCTGTTCGCCTCCAACCGCGTGGGCGCCACCCCGGCCGGCGGCTACTGGGCGCAGGGGCTGAACGAGGCCGGGATGGGGCCGGAGGCCTTCGACGTGCAGTTCTTCCCGCGCTGGCGCACGCAGCGGCACCAGTTCGGCGGCGCCGGCTACGCGCTGATGAAGACCTCGGAGCGCAAGGACCAGGCGTGGGAGTGGATCAAGTTCACGGCCCGCAAGGAGTCGATGCAGCTGGCCACCCCCCACCCGAACACCACGCCGAGCCGGCGCTCCATGGTCACCGCGGACTTCTACCGCGGGACCGGTCCCGAGCACTGGCAGGTCTTCTACGACACGCTGGACCGCTTCCCCAGCACCGGTCCCATCCCCGCCCCGCCGCAGCAGGCCGCCGTCGAGTCCGCGCTCATGAAGAACGTGGCGGTCGCCATGGGCGGCGGCGCCGGCCAGATGACCTCGGCCCTCGACCGGCTCGACACCGAACTCGCTCTCATCCTCGGGGAGGACTCATGACCACCATCGCACCGGCACCGGACGTCGCCCGGACCACGGTCTCCGCACCGGCGCCGCAGCCGCGGCGGACCCGCTCCCGGGCCGAGAGGTGGATGACCGTCGTCTTCCTGGCCCCCACCGTCATCGGGATGGGCGTCTTCACGGTGCTGCCCATCCTGGCCTCCGTGGTGCTGGCCTTCTTCCAGTGGGACATCATCTCCGCGCCCGAGTTCGTGGGGCTGCGCAACTTCACCGAGCTCGTCACGGATCGGACCGTGCGGGTCTCCTTCCTCAACACGATCGTGTTCGTGGTGGTCGCGGTGGCTCTGCAGCTGTCCCTCGCGATGACCCTCGCGGTGCTGGTGCAGGGGAAGATGCCGAGCTGGTTGCGGCTGTTCTTCCGCTCCACGTTCTTCTTCCCGCTCATCCTCTCCGCGGCCAGCGTCTCGATCTTCATGCGCTACATGTTCAACGAGCAGTTCGGCGTCGTGAACTGGCTCCTCACCAATGTCGGCCTGCCCGCGGTGCCCTGGCTGACCACCACGACCGGGGCCTCGCTCGTGGTGGTGCTCGTTTACGTGTGGCAGAACTTCGGCTTCACGTTCCTGATCCTGCTCGGCGGGATCGCATCCATCCCCAAGGAGCTCTACGAGGCGGCCGACCTCGACGGCGCCAAGGGCTGGTCCAAGTTCCGCAACGTGACCCTGCCCCTCGTCAGCCCGACCCTCCTGGTCGCGTCCGTGACGGCGATCATCACGGCGCTGCAGGTCTTCGACCAGCCCTACGTGCTCACCCGCGGCGGCCCCGGGGACTCGACCCGCTCCGCCGTGATGGTCGTCTACCAGACGGCGTTCCAGCAGCTGGAGTTCGGCAAGGCGTCCGCCATCGGCCTGGTGCTCATGGTGCTCATCATGCTCGTCACCCTGGCGCAGTTCCGCCTCTCCCGGCGCTACGTCCACTACCAGTGAGCTCTCCCGACCGACGAAGGACCACCTCATGTCTGCACCCGCTCACACCCCGTCCCGGACGGCCGGCTCCGCGCCCCGCCGTCGTCGGCGCCGGGGGCTGCCCACCCCGGGACGCGTCGCCGGCTTCCTCTTCCTGCTGGTCGCCGCCGTCGCGGTCCTGGGACCCGTCATGTGGACCCTGTCGACGTCGCTGCGAAGCCCCAGCGAGGCCTTCGACCTCCCGCCCAAGTTCTTCCCGACCGACCCGGACACCACGGCCTACGCCGAGGTCGCCCGGCAGATCGACCTGGTGCGGCTCGTCCTCAACAGCGCGCTGGTCACCGCCCTCATCGCCGCCGGGCAGATGCTGACGGCGGCCATGGCCGGGTACGTCTTCGCCCGCATGCGCTTCCGGGGCTCCGGGCTGATGTTCGGCGTGGTCCTGGCCACCATGATGGTCCCGGTCCAGGTGACGATCGTGCCCGTGTTCATGCTGGTCCGCGGCATGGGCCTGGCCGACACCCTCCTGGCGCTGATCATCCCGGCCATCCCCACCGCGTTCGGCACGTTCCTGATGCGCCAGTACTTCATGGGGCTGCCCAACGACTTCGCGGAGGCCGCCGCCCTGGACGGGGCGAGCCCCTGGCGGACCTTCTTCTCCATCTACGCGCCGCTGTCCCTGCCGGGCATGGCCATCGTGGGCATCCTGGCGTTCAACTACCACTGGAACGAGTTCTTCCGGCCACTCATCCTGACCATCTCGGAGCAGAACTTCACCCTCCCCCTGGGCCTCGTGTCCCTGCAGGGGAACCTGGGCACGGGCTCCATCTCCGTGGTCCTGGCCGGCGTCGTGATCTCCATGATCCCCGCACTCATCGTCTTCGTCTTCGGGCAGCGCTATCTGCGCGAGGGCCTCACCGCAGGAAGCAGCAAATGACCCTCTCTCCCAGCACCGCCTCCGCCGTCCTGCCCACCGGCCGGGCCTTCCCCCGCACCCACCCCCGGCCGGCCCGGGGCTGGCTCAACGACCCCAACGGGCTGTGCCGGGTCGACGGCACCTGGCACGTGTTCTTCCAGTACAACCCCGGCTCCGCGCGCCACGACGCCATCCAGTGGGGGCACCTGTCCTCACCGGACCTGGTGACGTGGCAGGAGGAGCCGGTGGCCCTGCGCCCGCAGCAGCACGGCCCCGACGCGTTCGGCTGCTGGTCCGGGGTGCTCACCGTCGACGAGGGGCGCCCGGTGGCGGTCTACAGCGGTGTCGAGGCCGGCGACGACCGGTCCCGCGTGACGCTGGCCACCGGCTCGGAGGACCTGCGGTCCTGGCGGCAGGAGGGCGTCACGGCGGCGGAGATGCCCGCGGACCCCGACGTCGTCGCGGTGCGCGACCCGTTCCTCTTCCGCTGGGCGGGGCGGCGGTACGCCCTCCAGGGCGCGGGGCTGGCCGACGGCCGGGCGGCGATCCTGCTCTACGACGCCGCCGACCTGGCGCACTGGACCTACCTGGGCGTGTGGCTGACCTCGGACCACCCCGTGCTCAGCGCTGACCTCGACGCCTCGATCTGGGAGTGCCCCCAGATCTTCGAGGTGGTCGAGGGCGAGGTGTCCCGCTGGGTGCTGATCGTCTCCCGGTGGATGCGCCAGGAGGACGGGTCGGGCCGGCTGCAGGACGTGCGCTACATCGTCGGGCACATGGACGCGGACCCCGATAACGACAACGACAACGACGACGACGGGGCCCGGGCCCGGGGAGCCGCCCCCCGCTTCACCCCCGAGGCCTGTGGCGCCGTGGACACGGGGCCGGCCTTCTACGCGCCCCAGGTGCTGGCCCTGGAGGACCGCACCCTCCTGTGGGGCTGGTCGTGGGAGACGCGGCCGGAGGAGGTCAGCGACGAGGAGGGGTGGGCCGGTCTGCTCACCTGGCCGCGCGAGCTCCGCCTGGACGGCGACGTCCTCGTCGCGGCCCCCGCAGCCGAGTGCGCGGGGCACCGGCGCGAGCCCCTCGAGCCGGCGTCCGCGGACGGGACGGTCGAGCTGCCGGACGCCGCCGAGCTCCGCGCCACGGGCCCGGACGCCGCCGTGCGCCTGCTGCTGCGCGGTCCCGCCGGCGAGCGCGAGGTCTGGTCGGGGCGCGCGGGGACGGTCGTGGTCGACGGCTCCCTGGTGGAGGTCTACGCGCAGGACGGGCCCTCCCACACCCTCCGGGCCTATCCGCAGGACGGCGAGACCTGGTGCGCGGCGGTCGAGCCGGGCGCGGTCACCGGGTGGGCGCTGGGCCCGTCGACGCCCTGACGATCAGCGGGCAGTCGATGCGCTCCACCGCGGGCGGGACCTCGAGGCCGTGGAGCTGCTCCAGGAGCAGCTCCACGGCGCGCGCCCCGATCCGCAAATGCGGCAGGGCGACGGTCGTCAGCGCGGGGACGAGCTGATCGGCCACGCTCTGCTGGTCGTCGACCCCCACGAGGGAGAGGTCCTCCGGGATCCGCAGGCCGGACGCCGCCGCGCAGAGCAGCACGCCCGTGGCGGTGCGGTCGTTGGACGCGAGGACCGCCGTCGGCGGCTCGGGCAGGGCGAGCAGCCGCTGCGCCGCCCGGTAGCCGTCCTGGATCTCCCAGCCGGTCGGCTCGACCGTGAGCCGCAGGCCCTCGCGGCCGAACTCCGCGCAGGCCGCTTCGAAGCCCTGCCGGCGCAGCGGCGTGGCCGGCGAGTCGGACGTGCCGGTCAGCAGGGCGATCCGGCGGTGCCCCAGGCCGAGCACGTGCTCGGTGGCACGGCGCATCCCGGTCACCTCGTCCGGGATCACCGCGGCGAGCCGCTCCTGCGGGTCGTAGCAGTTGGCGAGCACGGCGGGGCGGTGCAGCAGCGGCTCGGGCGGGTCCAGCTCCACGAGGCCGCCCGTGGCGTAGACCAGCCCGTCGACGTGCCGGTGGATCAGGGCCTCGGCGAGCTCGAGGTCGCGCCCCGGCACCCCTTCCGTGTCGGCCACGGTCAGCACGTAGCCCGCCGGGCGGGCGACGGAACCTGCGCCGCTGATGATCCGGCCGGCGAAGGGACTGGTCACGATCTCGTCGGTGATCACGCCGATGGTGTTGGTGCGCTGGCTCTGCAGGGCGACCGCCACCGCGTTCGGCACGTATCCGAGCCGCTGCACGGCCTCCCGGATCCGCTGCTGGGCGGTGGGCGAGACGTTGCCGTCGGCGTTGTTGTTGAGGACCATCGAGACCGCGCTCCGGGAGACCCCGGCCTCGCGCGCGACATCGGCGGCAGTGGGGTTGCGGGCCATGTTCCTCCGGCGGTAGCACCGGTCTCGAACCGGGTCGGTGTGCGGCCCCCAGTCTATCGGGGACGTCCCGCCCGGGGCCGGGGGCTCAGCGGACGAGGGTGAAGAGGATGCCGCTGATGGCCACGAGCCCGGCGACGGTCACGAACACGTTGGAGAGCTGCCCCCGGTAGGGCGCCAGCGCCGGGATCCGGCGCACGGCGTACATCGGCATCAGGTACAGGATCACGGCGATGACGGGCCCGGCCAGGGACTCGATGAGGGACAGGATGCTCGGGTTGAGCACCGCGGCCGCCCACGTGGTGAGGAAGATGAAGACCGCGATCCCCCGGCGCAGCGTCCGGTCCTGCGGCTGCCGGATCCGTGCGGGCAGCATGCTGCGCACGATCCCCGCAGCGCCCTCGCTGGCGCCCAGGTAGTGGCCGAAGAACGAGGAGACGATCGCCACGATCGCCACGGCGGGGCCGAGGTAGCCGATCCAGGGGTTGTCCTGCACGTTGGCCAGGTGGGAGAGCACCGGGAGGTTGGCCTCCCGGGCCTCCTGCAGCCCGGTGGCGCCCAGGGACAGGACGCAGGACCAGACGAAGCCCATGGTGAACAGCACCAGCAGGACCGTGGTGCGGCGCAGCACGCGGGACGCCGCCGCGGGCGCGTCCGTCCCGTGCTCGCGCTGCATCGCCAGGGAGAACTGCGAGATCGCGGGGGAGTGGTTGAACGCGAACACCAGCACCGGGATGATCAGCCACACCGACAGCGTGAGCTCGCCGGCGGACGGCACCACGGCGAGGTCGCCCACCTGCCAGGTGGGGACGAGATAGACCGTCACCCCCAGCAGGGCGAGGATCAGCGGGTAGACCAGCCACCGGGTCACGGCGAGCATGAGGCGCTGACCGGCGACCATGACCAGCATCATCAGGGCGATCAGCACCCCGGAGAGCAGCACGCGGGGCACCGGCGGCACACCCAGCTGGTTGACCAGCAGGCTCTCGACCGTGTTGGTGATGCCCACCCCGTAGATCAGGACGATGGGGTAGATCGCGAGGAAGTACAGGACGGTGATCACCCGCCCGGCGCCCTCCCCGAAGTAGTCGCGGGCCACGACCGTGATGTCCTCGCCCTTCCGCGGCGAGGCGCAGACGAAGCGTGCGAGGGCCCGGTGGGACAGGTAGGTCATCGGCCCGATGAGGACGGTCACCACGAGCAGCGGCCACAGGCCGCCGGCCCCCGCGTTGATCGGGAGGAAGAGGATGCCCGCGCCGATGGCGGTGCCGAACAGGCCGAGCATCCAGCCGGTGTCGACCGCGGAGGGCCGGCTCCGGGCACCGGGTGCCGCGGTCGAGCGGTCCGGGGCGGGGGTCGTGGTCGTCGGCGTGGTCGTCGGGGCGGAAGCAGGTTCTGCGTCGGCGGAGATCGTCCGCGGGGCAGGGGAGCGCGACATGGTGGTCCTCGCTGGGTGCACATGGGTGGACCTCAGGGACGATACCAGCCGGACCGTGTCCCTCCGGGCCTCGGACTGCGCCACTCCTGGGCAGCGGCATTCGCGCCCCGGAACCGCCGCCGGGACGACGACGGAGCGACGGCCCGGCACGACCGGTGTGCCGGACCGACGCTCCGTCGGCGGGTCAGGACCGGCACCTCGGTGCCGGCGGGTCAGTGCTGTCGCAGGGGGCGTCCCACGATCCCGGTGGACACCGCGAAGTACGCGGCCGCCGCGAACAGCAGCGTGGCCCACCCGTAGGCCTGGGACCCCAGGGCCAGGACGGCGCCGTTGGCGACGAACAGCATGACGGCCGCGACCGTCAGCCACTGCGCCACCTGATTTCCGCGAACCTCTCGAACCCCTGCCACTGTCATCCCCTTCGTCGATCGCCTCCCGCCTGCGACCGCAGCCGGGATGAGGCCAAGTTAGGTGCCTTTCGGGACATATGTCAGTCGACTTAAGTCCAGACCTCGTGGGGGCCGCGCCAACATCGGGCCTGGTCAGGGGCAACAGGCGAACATGACGAAAGATGGCGCGGCCTGGGTCCAGGAACAGGAGCCGGCACGGGAAGGGGCGGGGACGTGGTGTCCACGTCCCCGCCCCGGTCCTTCCGGTGTGCTGCCGGCTACGGCGCCGCGGGCACTGCCCCGGCGTCGGCGCCCGGCACGGCCTGCTCGGCGGCCGCACCGGCACCCGGCTGGACGGTGTCGGTCTGCCCGCTCTCCGCCTCCTGGCCGCTCGTGTCCGGGAGGGTGCCGCCGGTCGTGGTGTCGTCCTCGGTCACCGCCTCGTCCGCGGGGGCGACCTCGCCCGGGACGACTCCGCCCGGGGCCACGGTGACCTCCGCGTCGGGGACGGTCCCCTCGGCGGGGGCCACCTCGCCGGTGCCGGCGGCCGGGTCCTCGGCCGGGGCGGGGGCGACGTCGCTGCGCACGGAGACCGACTCGCTGCCGGTCACGGTGCGCTGGATCGTGCCCGTGCCCCCGGAGAGCTCGGTGCCGGTGAGCGCCTGGATGCCGAAGATCGCCGCGACCGCGAGGCCGAGGACGGCACCGGTGGAGACCAGGATGGGCTTCAGGCGCGGGCGCAGGGCGGTCCAGCGGCTGCCGGCGGCCACGGCGGTGCTGCCGTCCGACTCGGAGGCGTCCAGGCCGGGGCGGGCGAGCACGCGCTGGGCCACGGTGCTCTTCACCTTCTTCAGGCCCCGGCGGCTCTTCTCGAGCGAGGCCGAGTAGAGCACGATGGCGATGCCGGAGACGATGCTGGTCAGCGCGGCGCCGAGGACGGTGCCGACGACGCTGAGGTGGCCGCCGATCACGGACATGGTCGCCGCGGTGGCGGCGCCGGCGAGCAGGCCCGGGATGTTCAGGGCCGGGCTCTTCTTCTCGGGCTGCTCCTCGGCCGGTGCCTGCGGATGGTCCTCGGCCGCGGGAGCCTCGGTGCGTGGTTTTTCCAGAGTCATGCTGTCCTGCTTCGGTTGCGGGGAAGGGGGTGCTGATCCCCGCGACGATGCTCGGGCCAGCCTTCCCCATTATCCGGACCCACCCGGGAAAGCACAGGCCGAGTGGGAACTCTCACACCTCGCGGTCCCCTGGGAGCGCAACGTGGCGTCAAAGGCCCAGGTCACCGTCCGGTCCGCTCCGGGCGCCCGGGCCGCCGGGCACCGGGGGCGACCCGGCCGCCGTGGCCGGCGCGGTGGGCGGGCCCAGGTGCCGCCGCCCGTACGCCTTGCCGCCCTGGACGACGGCGACCAGCAGCACCAGCAGCAGCGCCGCGGCGGCGGCCGGGACCGCGTCGACGGGCAGGGTGTAGGCCATGACCGCTCGGGCGCCGGTCGCGATCAGGAAGGCGGCTCCCCACCCCGCTGTCATCGTCCGGAAGATCCGGCGGAACACGGGGTCGTGCTCCCAGTCGTGCCTCCAGCGGGCGGCGGCCTCGGCGGGCATCAGGGCCACGGTGGCGTCGAAGAGCGCGGACCGGCCGCCGGCGAGGCTCGTCAGCAGCCACGCGCCCAGCAGCGCGGTGAGCCAGCCGCCCAGGGCCATCAGCAGCCGGGCGTCGGCCGTGATCAGCCCCACGGCGGTGTTGAGGGCCAGCACGGACAGGGTGAAGGCCCCGAGCCGGTCCAGCCGGCGGGTGCGGGCCGCGGCACCCAGCACGCGCAGCAGCGGGGCGAGCCCGCCGAGCACCAGCGCCACCCAGGGCTCCGCCCCGGCCAGCCGCAGTCCGTAGTACAGGGCGAAGGGCAGGACCAGGCCCGCGCCCAGCAGTCCCACCAGCGGATGGCGCCGGCAGCGCGCCGGCGTCCCGGCCGGCGCCCCGCCGGCCGGCGCCGGGTGCCGGTCGGGCGGCGCCCCGGCAGGTGGAACGGTCGGCCGCGGGGTGGGGTCCGGGACGCTCACAGCGCTCTCCTCAGGGTCTCTTCCGGGTCGCGAGCCCGACCACGGAGACGAGCTCGCGGGTGTAGGTGCCCAGGTCGAAGTCCGGGTCGGTGACCAGCCGCCCGGAGGCGGTGTCGATCGCCCCGCGGACGAGGATCGCCAGGGCGTGGGCGTCGAAGTCCCGGAAGACCCCGGTCTCCTGCCCGTCGCGCAGCAGGCGCTCCAGGTGGGCCAGCACCGGGTCGGCCCCGGACGGGGCGAACCGGGGGGCGCCGTCCGGGGCGCGCAGGTTCATCACGATCTCGGTGACCGCCCGGATGTCCGTCGGATGCCGGCCCAGGAAGGCGAGGTTCGCCTCCACGTAGGCGGTCAGCACCGCCGAGGGGTCGGTCTCGGCGTCGGTCCGGGCCGCGATGGCGGCCCCGGCGCGGCGGTAGACGTCGACCACCACCTGGGCCAGCAGCTCGTCCTTGGACGTGAAGTAGTAGGAGACCACGCCCTTGCTCACGCCGGCGCGGCGGGCGATCTCGGCCAGGGAGGCCCGTCCGTACCCGGACTCGGCGATGGCCTCGATCGCGCACGCCAGGATCTGGGCCCGGCGGGCCGTCTCCGTGAAGGTCGGGGAGTCACCCGACGCCTCGTTTGACCGCATGGTCAAAATATAGGCCGCGCGGTCAATCCGGGGAAGGGGAGGGCCGAGTGTGACGCTCCGCGGTCGAGGCAGGACTCGTCACACCGTCTGCGAGGACGGGGAGGGAAGAGGGCGTGTCCCGAGCAGGGTGAACGCGGTGGGCCGCCGTGCCCGCGCGAGGGCAAGGGGCGACTCGCCCGCGAAGCGCCGCACCTCCCGGGTGAGGTGGCTCTGGTCCGAGAGGCCGTGCCGGACGGCGAGCGCCCCGAGACTCCGGCTCCCCAGCTCCGCGTGCAGACGCTCGAACCGGATGACCTGTGCTGCGACCTTGGGCGGGACGCCGGTCACCTCGTCGAAGCGCGCGCGCACGTGCCGCACGCTCCAGCCCGAGCGCCGTGCCAGCTCCGCGATCCGCGCCTGTCCGCCCGTCCGCTGCAGCTCCGACCACGTCCACTCCACCAGGGCATCGGCCGGTGCCCCTGCCCCGGCGAGCCGCACCAGTTCCCCGACCACGATCGCGAAGCGCTGGGGCCAGCCCGGCGCCTCGGCGAGCCGGTCGGGCAGGTCGTGGCCCCACCGCGGCACCAGGTCCGCCAAGGGCAGGACGTGCCCGGCGGTCTCCCGGCCCGGCATGCCCAGCAGCCGGCAGGCGCCCGGTGGGGTCAGATAGATCTGCACGGACGCGTGCCGGTCGAAGAAGACCGTGCGCACCGGACCGGGCATCAGCCCGGCGAGGAAAGCACCGTGGGCCGTCTCCGCTCCCGCGGGAAGCGCCCGGACGTGCAGCGGTGAGGTGAAGGAGATCTCCAGCACCAGGAAGCTGCCGGCCGGCTGCACCCGGGACCGCCCTCCCGGCGGAGCGAGTTCGTCATGGCCCACGATCCCCGCCACCAGCCCCCGCAGCCGAGGCGGCACGGCGTGCCGGAGGACCGTCGGCGCGGACCCGCTCACGTCTGCCCTCTGTGCCGTGCCGCTTTCTTCAAGACACCCTCGGCCCCGGAGTCCTACCGTCGGAGGAGGACGAGGAGAGGACCCCATGATGGGCGCGCTGGTCATGATCGAGTTTCTGACGGTCGACGGAGTCATGCAAGGGCTGGGGTCACCCGGGGAGGACCCGGAGGGCGGGTTCGTGCACGGCGGCTGGGGCGCCCCCTACGCCGGGAGCGTCCACCAGGTCACCGCATCCGCGGGGTTCGCGAGGACCTCGAGCTACCTTTTCGGGCGCCGGACCTACGAGAAGATGGCCGCGTTCTGGCCCCACCAGCCGGCCGACGACCCCGTGGCCGCGCATCTGAACGCCACCCCCAAGTACGTGGCCTCCCGGACCCTGACCGAGGCCGCGTGGCCGGGGACACGGATCCTCTCGACGGACGTCGTCGACGCCGTGCGGGGGCTGAGAGCGGGCGAGGACGGGGACATCGCAGTGCTGGGCAGCGGCGTGCTCTGCCGGGAGCTGCTCGCGGAGGACCTGGTCGACGAGATCCGGCTGTTCGTCCACCCACTGCTGCTTGGATCCGGCAAGCGGCTGTTCGGCGAGCTGCCGGTCCCGCGCCGGCTCGTGCTGAGATCGGTCGCCAGGACGGACCTCGGGACCGTCGCGCTCGTCTACGGCACACGGGCGTGAGCGGCCCGCCATGATGGGGCCGTGAGGCCGGTCGACCTCACCTGTCCATGAGGAAGAGCTGACACAGGAGGAACTCATGATCACGAACGTGGCGGCGGCGGTGCTGTACGTCGGCGACCAGGACGAGGCCCTGGCGTTCTACCGGGACACCCTGAGGTTCGACCTCGTGACGGACGCCGACATGGGCGGGGGCGCTCGCTGGATCGAGGTCCGGCCCCACGGCGCGCAGACGTCGATCGTCCTGTCGGCGGCCTCGGCCTCCGGCAAGGACCCCGGCGAGGGCGCCCACCTGACCTTCACCGCCGACGACGTCGCGGCGACCGTGGCGGAGCTGCGCTCCAGAGGTGCCACGGTGTCCGATCCGGTCAGCGAGCCGTGGGGGACCTACGCCACCGTCGACGCGCCGGACGGGCACCGGCTGCAGTTCCACGAGCGTCGGGGCCGCTGACGGCCGCTGCCGCCCCGTCCCGGTCCGGACCGGGACGGGTCCGCCGGGCGCGCTCGGCCGCGGCGAGACGGTCCCGGTGCTCCATCAGGACGAGGTCAGGGGTGATGAGTGTCGTCATCGGGACTCCTGCGGGGAGGCGGCGGTCCGCGGTGTGACGTGCGCGCACCGGGTGTCGTGGCCCCGAGGGACCGGTGGTAGGCGACCAGCCGGTCGGCCAGTTCCGCGGGGTGCCCGAGCATCGGGCAGTGGTCGCCGGGCATCACGTCCGGTTCGAGGCGCAGACGGTCCCGGGTGACGCGACGCATGAACTCCAGCGGCAGGAACCGGTCGCCGCGGCTCAGCAGCACCCGGGTGGGAACCGCCGGCCAGGAGGCCATCGGCCAGGGCGCCTCGAACGGGGTGGCCGACTGCTCGCGCTGGTGGCGGAGGAGCTCCTGGGCGAGCCCGGCCGGTGTGTCGTGGAGCATGAGGTCCAGCGGATCCACCGGCGCGGCGGGGTCCCGCCCGTCGAGCGCGTCCTGCCGCTGCCAGGCCTGGGCGTGGCCGGTGTTCCCCCACCAGTCCCCGGGGGCCTCGCCGGGAGCCGGGATCTGCGCCTGGAGCATGACCAGCAGAGCGGCCGAGACCCGTTCCGCCACGAGCGGCGCCGTGAACCCGCCGAACGAGTGCCCGACCACCACGGCGTCCCGGCGGGTGCCCAGCGCCTCGACCACGGTCGCCGTGTACTCGGACAGCCCGGCGGCGTCGTCGTCGACCGGCAGATCGGCCGCGACCACGTCATGACCACGGGCCCGGAGCTCGGCGCTCAGCAGGTGCCAGTACCAGGCGTCCACCGCCGCGGCGTGGACCAGGGCGAAGACAGCCACCGGGCTCATCCGGCGAGGGCGAGAGCGAGGACGCCGACCCCGAGGGCGAGATCGAGGGCACCGCACCACTCGGCCAGCGACCGCGAGACCACCTCGTGGCGGTGCCAGTGCACCAGGTCCCACGCGGCGTGGCCGATCAGGCCGGCAGCGACCAGCACGCGCCCGGCCTCCGGGGAGAGCCAGAGCGCACCGAGTCCGAGCGCCATGAACCCCACGGCGGCGAACGGCTGCCAGCGATAGGCCCCGGGCCGCGAGAAGGTGCCCCGGACCGCGCCGACGACGACGGCGCCCAGCACGACCGCGGTCATGGCGGCCAGTTCGACGACCGGCCCCGCCCCGGCGAGCCGGGCGGTGACCACGAGGACGACCAGGACGGCGAGCACCGGCCAGGACCAGCGGGGACGGACGAGCACGGCGATCACCACGTACCCCGTCGTCGCCAGCACCAGCACCAGGAGCACGGCTGTGACGCTGCGCGGGTCGTCGGTGGCGAGGTTGAACGCGGCGAACGCCAGGCCGAGGATCGCGGGCCACCGCCGTGCGATCGCCCGGACGGGTCGGGGCGCCGACGATGTCGGCGCCGGAGCGGAGAGGGTTGCGGACGGAGGCCGGTGGTTCATGCCACGAGGGTAGGAGCGGCCGGACGTCACTCTTCGGGCCCGTCCTCCGCTGCGTCCGGAATCCTGGGATACTCGTCCCACACCGGGTGACAGGGGAACCTGATGGCTGATCGTGCCACGGCGGTGATCGCCTACGACGGGGCGGAGCTGCTCGACATCGCCTGCATCACCACGCCCCTGGCCCTGGCCAACATGATCGGCCGGCCGCGCGACCCCTACCGGGTGCAGGTGCTGAGCCTGCGCGGGGTCCCGATCCGCTGCGAGACCGGTCTGACCCTGCAGGCGGACGGCGCCCTCGAGCACGTGCTCGGACCGGTCGACACGATGATCGTGACGGGCGGCCTCGGCCACCACCGCGCCGCCGACGCCGAGCCCCTCCTGCGGCACGTGCGGCGCCTCGCGGCCACGAGCCGGCGGGTGGCCTCCGTGTGCACCGGCGCCAGCGTCCTGGCCGCCGCGGGGCTGCTCGACGGGCGGCGCGCCACCACGCACTGGCGCTTCGCCGCCGACCTCGCGCGCCGCTATCCGCAGGTCGAGGTCGACCCGGACCCGATCTACATCCGTGACGGGCGGATCGCCACCGCGGCCGGGGTCACCAGCGCGCTGGACCTGACCCTGTCCTTCATCGAGGACGACCACGGCGTGCCGCTGGCCCGCCAGGTGGCCCGCAACCTCGTGACCTACCTGCAGCGGCCGGGCAACCAGGCCCAGATGAGCCTGTTCACCGGCGTCTCCGGAGGAGGCAACGACGTGGTGCAGCAGGCGATCGGGTTCATCACCACCCACCTGGACGCGGACCTGTCCACCGCGGCCGTCGCCGACCACGTCGGGGTCAGCCCCCGCCACCTCACCCGCCTCTTCGACGCGCACCTGGGCCTGCCGCCGGCCCGGTTCGTGCGGGAGGCCAGGACCGACGCCGCCGCCCGGCTGCTGGAGTCCAGCTCGTTGCCGGCGGCCGCGATCGCCCAGCGGTGCGGGTTCGGCTCCGCCGAGGCCCTGCGACAGAGCTTCGTAGGCCGGTACGCGATCTCGCCCACCGACTACCGGGCCCGCTTCAGCCGCCCGCCCCGGGCCGCGCCCGCGTCCTGACCGCGTGCCCGGTGCGGGCCACGCTCAGGCGCCGCTCACCGCAGCGGCAGCCGCATGAGCACGCGCGGGAAGCCGTTGAGGACCGAGGTGGTGTCGGCGGCCTGGGTGAAGCCGGCGCGCTCGAACATGGCGCGGGTGCCGACATAGGCCATCGTGGTGTCGACCTTCCGGTCCCCGTTGTCCACCGGGTAGCCCTCGACGGCCGGCGCGCCGTGGCCGCGGGCGTGCTCCACGGCGCCCTCGAGCAGGGCCTGGGCCACACCCCGGCCCCGCTGGCCGCCGCGCACCCGGAAGCACCACACGGCCCAGACCGGGAGGTCGTCGACGTGCGGGATGCGCCTGCTGTGGGCGAAGGAGTGCAGCTCGGCCCGCGGGGCCACGCCGCACCAGCCGACCACCGTCCCGCCGTCGTAGGCGAGGACGCCCGGCGGGATCGGCCGGGCGCACAGCTCCTGGACCCTCTGCGCCCGTTCCCGGCCGGTCAGCGCGCGGTTCTCCTTGGAGGGGAGCCGGTAGGTGAGGCACCAGCAGACCGCGGAGTCGGGGTTGCGGGGGCCCAGGACGGTGGCGACGTCGTCGAACCGCTCGCTCGTCGCCGGTCGGATCGTGAACGCGGTGGAAGTCATGATCGTTCCTCGCTGCTGGGCGGAGTGGCGCCGGCCGTGCTCTTCACCGAGGGAGAACCCGCCGTCCGGACCACCCTACGGGCGGGCCACCCTCCGGCGGGTGCGGACGGCGGCGGAACCCGGTGCGCCGGGGCAGCCGGAGTCGTAGCGTGGTGGGAGCACCGGACTGCTCGAGGCAGAGGGGACCCGTCATGAGGATCGTCGTCACCACGCCCACGGGGCACGTGGGCTCCCGCGTCGTGCGGCTGCTCGTGCAGGCCGGGCTGCGGCCCACCGTGCTCGTGCGCCGCGCGTCCCGCCTGGACCCGGACCTGCGGGCCCGGTGCGAGGTGGTCGAGGGGGACCAGGGCGATCTCGCCGCCGTGACCCGGGCCACCGCCGGGGCCGACGCCCTGTACTGGGTGAACCCGCCGACGGACGACGACGACCCCGTCGCCGGCTACGCCCGGATGGGCGAGGTCGCCGCCGCTGCGGTGGCCGGGAACGCCGTGCCGCGGGTGGTCTTCCAGAGCAGCGTCGGCGCCGAGGCCCGGCACGGGTTCGGGGAGATCGACGGGCTGGCCCGCACCGAGGAGCTGCTCGACGCCACGGGCGCGCACGTCACCCATCTGCGCTGCGGATACTTCTTCACCAACCTGCTGCTGGATCTCGAGTCGGTGCGGTCCGGGGTGCTGAGCACCACCCTGCCGGTCGATCACCGGATGCCCTGGGTGGACCCGCGGGACATCGGGGACGTCGCCGCCGTCCGGCTGCTGGCCACCGACTGGACCGGCCGGCACACGCAGGGCGTGCACGGGCCCGAAGACCTCTCCTTCGCCGAGGCCGCCCGGATCGTGGGGGAGGCGCTCGGGCGCCCGCTGACCGCCGTCCAGGTGGCCGAGGCCGAGGTCGCCGGGATCCTGCGCTCGGCCGGCCTCACCGACGCGCAGGTCGAGGGGGTGCTGGGGATGTCCCGGGGGCAGCGGGGATTCACCCCGGAGAACCCGCGGGAGCCGCTCACCACGACGCCCACTGCACTGGGCGCCTGGGCCCACGCCGTCCTCCGGCCCGCGCTCGCGGCCTGAGCCGGCCCGCCGACCCCGGAGCGGTGCCCGACGGGTCAGGACGAGGCGACCGGGCGGCGGTCCCAGGTCAGGACCACGTGGCCGCCCTCGAACGTGCTGACGTCCGTCAGGTCGAACCGGGCGGGCGAGAACTCCCCGGCGTCGAAGGCCGGCCGCCCGGCCCCGGCGAGCACCGGGTAGAGCTTGACGACCACCCGGTCGATCTCCGGGAGCACCGCCGCGGCCAGCGACGCACCGCCGACGAGACAGACGTCGAACGGCGAGTCCTCGGCCTTGAGCGAGCGCACGAGCCCGGCCGGGTCCTCGCGCACGACCGTCACCTCCGGGGTGAGCTCCTGCTGCGTGGTCGACACGACGTACTGGCGCAGGTGCGCGTAGGGACTGACCACACCGATCGCCAGGGCCGGTTCGTAGGTGCGCCGGCCCATGACCACGGTGTCGAAGTGCCGGTGTGGCGCGTGGTCAATGCCGAGGTGGGTGCGGACGTGGGTCGGGAGGGTCTCGGGGTACTCCTCGCCCAGCCAGGCGCCGTAGGCGTCGGAGAGCGGGAAGAAGTCGGTCTCGTCGTGCGGGCCGGCGATCCGGCCGTCGATCGAGACGCCGATGAAGTAGGTCAGTCGTCGCATGCTGCCATTCTCGGCCGGTGCACCGGGCGACGTCACGGCATTCCCGGACGACGACGGGCGCGGTGCCGCGCGGCCGCCGCCGAGGGTCCGCTCCGGGGTCCGCTTCACCGCCCGCGCCGGACGCGGTCGAAGGTCTCCCGGGCGACCTCCCACGTGGTCTTGCCGACGTCGAAGTGGTCGGTGAGCATGTACACCCCGATCCAGCGCTGGTACGTCCAGGCGCGGTCGAGGAGCCCGGGGTCCCTCGGCCCGGTGTAGCGCTCGTGCACCGCGCGGACGAAGTCCTCGCCGTACTCGTGCAGCTCCGCGAAGTCCACGGCCGGGTCACCGACACACATGTCGCTGAAGTCGATCACGCCGAGCCGGGCGTCGTCGTCGTCCCAGAGCAGGTGCCGGCTGTAGACGTCGTTGTGGACGACCACCTCGGGGAGGTCGGCGGCGAGGAGCGCGTCGACGTCGGTCAGGATCCGCTCCACCTCGTCCAGCTCTGCCGGGGTCAGCACGGCGGGCAGGTGCACGGCGGCCGCGCTGCGGACGTCGTCCTGGTCCTCGGCCAGGAAGGACGCCGGCACCTGCTCCAGCGGCGTGCCGGGGACGGGTGCGGTGTGCAGGGCCGAGAGGAAGCCGGCCAGCTGGTCCACGAGCGCGTCGCGCGCCGTCCCGTCCAGGGAGGCCAGCACCTCCGGCTGGAGCGTGCGGCCGGGCAGGAGCGGGTACCCGGCGAACGAGCCGTCCGGCGCCACGCGGTCGTAGCGCGGGATCCGCACCGGCAGCCGCGGGGCGAGGTGGTCCAGCACCGCGATCTCCCGGCCGAGCGCCTGCGCGTAGGGCGCCTCCTGCGGGAAGCGGAGCACCAGGGCCTCGTCCAGGACGACGACGACGTGGTCCCAGCCCTCGGTGATCCGCCGCGCACTCGACCACGTCAGCCCGGGGAACGCCGCCGCGATCCGCTCCAGCTCGTCCATGCCGTTCCTCCGTCCTGCTCCGGATCCGTCCGGCGCGGGCTCCTTGCGTGCGGCGGTGGCGGTGCCGAGCGCGCGGGTCAGGTGCGGTAGCAGTAGGAGTCGGAGGACGCGTCCCCACCCTGCAGCCGGATCTGGTGGACGCGCAGTCCGCGGAAGTCCTCCTGGGAGAGGAAGAAGTCCTCGTCGACCGACAGGCCGCCGGTGTCGGTGTCGGCGTCGATCTTGGCCATCCAGGCCCCGATCCCGTGGGGGTAGAACTGGTCGTCCCAGGCCCCGTAGAGGGAGTTGGTCACGTAGACCCGCCTGCCGTCGCGACTGGTCTCCACCATCTGCGGGCCCCCGCCGAGCCACGTGCCCGGGGCGGAGGGGTGGGCGGCGCGGTCCCCGATCCCGCCCAGACGGACCGATCCGGTCTCGCGCGGGTGGGCCGGATCGGAGACGTCGTACTGCTTGAGCTCCCCGGTGCCCCAGCAGGAGACGTAGAGCCAGCGGTCGTCCACGGACAGGGAGATGTCGGTGACCAGCGGAGGCACCGCCCCGAACGGGCGCAGCAACTCCGGCAACCTGTCCGCGTCGAGGGGTTCAGCCGGGATGGAGACGACCTTCTCCGCCGTCCACTCCCCGGTGCCGGTGCGGTGCCAGTGGAAGATCGAGGCCGAGAGATCCTGTGTGGAGATGGCCGTGTCCACCAGCCCCCAGGTCGCCTCCGGATCGTGGGCCGGACGCAGCTCGAGGGCCATCTGGTGCTCGGGCCCCAGCTCCACGCGCTGCAGGTGCTTGCCGGCGGCCAGGTCCCAGAAGTGCAGGGCGTGGCCGTACTCCTGGTTCAGCAGTTGCTCGGCGACCACGCCGTTCTCCACCATCGCCGGGGTGCCCCACTCGCTGGTGACCAGCGTGTTGTGCATCAGGTGCCACCAGGCGTCGTAGGCCAGGTGCTGGGGGCCGCGGTCGGTCTCCCACCGCCCGACCACGTCGAAGGTGTCGTGGTCGAGCACGGCGATCCCGCCCGGCCCGCCGTCCCCGGACGCCGCCCCCAGGCAGGAGAGGTAGACCCCGTCCGGGCCGCAGTGCAGGGTGTGCGGGCGGGAGTATCCGGCCTTCTCGGCCAGCTCCTGCGCCGTGATGGTCTTGATCACCTGCGGGGCGCGGGGGTCGGGGTGGGTGTCGGCGACGTGCACGTTGGAGGACCGCAGCCCAGGCATCAGCAGGTACCGGCGGGACAGACCGGTCATGTCGTGCCCTTCGTGCATGAAGGCGCTGCTGCAGGCGTTCCAGCCGAAGTGGTGCAGCTCGTCCCCGGTGGTGGGCATGTCCTCCCACCCGACCACCGTGCCGTAGGAGGACGAGTCCGGGTCGAGGTCGACGACGGTCAGGGCGTCGGGGCGCTCTGCGGCGCGGTCGAAGGCGACCACGTACGCCAGCTTCTCCCGCGGGGCGGCGATGGCCTCGGCCGGGGAGCGGTAGAACGTGGGGTCGGTCGGCGAGGACGCGGCGGCATCGGTCCCCTCGTCGTGGCCGCCGCCGGGCCCGGTGTGGTGGTGGTCGTGGCCGTGGTGTCTCATCGGAACTCCCCAGTGCTGGACCTGTGCAGCACCATTTTCCCATCCCGCCCGCGAGCAGACCAGAGCGCACGGAGGGCGTTCGGGCCGCGCACTGCACATCGGGACATCAGAGGTCTTCATGAAGGGATGTTGCTCGGCCCCGCCCGCCGGACGGCGCCGACCGCATATGGTGCCTTGCACTAGGACAAACTTTCGATGTGGCAGGGAGTTGACGGCAATGGCGCCGAAGACTGTATTTCTGGCGTTCGCGGAGCAGGACGAGCTGTTCCGGAACCTTTTCACCGCGCAGTGGGACCGGGCCGGGGACCAGGCGCGGTTCGTGGAGCCGCCCGGGAACGGGGCGAGCGCGGACGCGTGGAAGCAGGACGTGCGGGACCGGATCCGCCGCAGCGACGGCGTGATCGCGCTGATCGGCGGCGGCACACCGGACTCGGACGCGGCGCGGTGGCAGATCCGGTGCGCGGTGGCTGAGGACAAGCCGCTGCTGGGCCTGTGGGTGGAGCCGGAGGCGCGGAAGAAGCCGGCCGAGATGGGCCCGGCGCGCTGCGAGACCTGGACGTGGGAGAACATCGGGAACTTCCTGGACCGCCTGTAGCCCGGCCGCCTGCAGCCCGACCGCCCTGGGCGCGTCCCGGGGCCGGGACCGCCGACCACAGGAGGAGCCGTGCGCGGATCGGCCGTCGTCATCGGTGCGGGCATCGCCGGCCTGGCCACGGCCCGCGGCCTGCTCGGCGCGGGCTGGTCCGTCCGGGTGCTCGAGCGGTCTTCGGGCCTGCCGGGCACCGGCACGGCGCTGGGCATGTGGCCCGAGGCGATGCGGGCCCTGGACCGGCTGGGGGTGGGCGAGCAGGTCCGGGCCGCGTCCGTGGAGCAGCGGGGTGCGCGGCTCCTCCGGCCGGACGGCACCGAGATCGCCCATCTCGGCCCCGGGCGCACGGCCCGGCTGGTCCCCCGGCCGGCGCTCCTGGCGGCGCTGGCCCAGGGCCTGCCCCCGGACGTCATCGCGTGGAACGCCCCAGTGACGGATCGCGGTGCCCTGCCCGCGGCCGACGTCGTCGTCGCCGCGGACGGCGTGCACAGCCCCGTCCGCGCCGCGCTCTTCGGCGTCGCCCCGCGGCCGCTGGGGACGGTCGCCCTTCGGGGCACCGTCCCGGGGCCGGCGGACGGCGCCACGGAGACCTGGGGGCCGGCGCGGCTCTTCGGGATCACCCCGCACGACGCCGAGCGCACCAACTGGTTCGCGAGCGTCCGCGCCGACGTGCTCGCCGCCGCCGCGTCCGAGCGCGACGACGCCCAGGCCCTCCAACGCCTCTACGGCGACTGGCACCCGGACGTGCGGCGCGTCCTGGCCGCCCTCGGGAACACCCCGATCGACCGGCGCACGCTGCTCGACGTGCCCCCGCTGCCGTCCTATGTCCGGGGGCACACCGTGCTCCTCGGCGACGCCGCCCACGGCATGGCCCCCAATCTCGGCCGGGGCGCCTGCGAGGCCCTCCTCGACGCCACGGCGCTCGTCGAGGCGCTGAGCGCGGCCTCCGACGTGCCCGGCGCCCTGCACCGGTACGACGCCGTACGCCGCCGGCCTACCGTCCGCACGGTGCGTCTGGCCCGTCTGGCGAACCGCGTGGGCACGGCGCGGCACGGGCTGGCCGTGCGCAACGCCGTGGTCGCCGCGGCGGCCCGCCTGAGCTGACCGGGTCAGGCGCTGGTCCCGACCCCGTCCGTCACGGTGCGGAGGACGACGACGCGGCGTCGGCCTCGGCCACGCGCTTGAGCCGCTGCAGGCTCTCCCGCAGACCCTGGCGCATCGTGGTCATCCGGTCCCGGTCCCGGCCCAGGGTGCCGATGATGAACCAGCCGATGCGGCCGACCGGGCGGGCGATCTCGTAGGACTCCGTCACCCGGGTGCCGGTGCCCTCCGGCTCGAACCGGTAGCGCCACACGAGGGTGCCGGCGAAGCGCTCGGTGCGGGCGAAGGCGAACTCCCGGCCGGGCTCGGCGGCCATGACGATCGGCGTGTTGTGCCACGGGAACCGGGAGTCGGGCGGCACCCTGTTGCGGGCCCGGAAGCGTGCGCCGACGCGGGGTCCGCCGTCGTTGAGCCAGACGACCTCGTCGACCTCGGGACTGTACTCGGGGGTGCGGGTGACGTCGGCGACGAGGTCGTAGACCGTCCGCGGCGGTGCCTCCACGTGGATGGAGTCCTCGGCGCGGCCCAGAGTCTGCATGGTGGTCCTCCGTGCGGTGTCCGCGTGGTGGGGCCCAGGCACCCCGGAGGAGCGGCGGGCCGGGTGCTCCCACGGTAGGACCCCGGTGCGCCGGGTCCGTCCGGGTGAGACCGGATCGTTGCTCGCCGCGGCTGCGTGTCGCCGGCGGACTGCGGCCGGTGGGCGTCCCGCCGACCGGGCGCCCGCGCGAACCCATGAATTCGCACACGCGGTGCTGTGTCCCGGCTCAGCCGCGGCACAGCACCCGTTCCTAGCGTGGAGGCCGACAACGACCCGTACCGATGGAGGATCCATGGACCGCAGCACCCCGCACGAGACGGCGCTCAGCTACGAGGGCCGCCGGCTGCCGCGCCCCGAGGAGGAGGTGGTCGACCAGGGGCTGGGCTTCGACATCGGCACCCTGATGAACCGGCGGAAGGTGCTGACGGTCTTCGGTCTCGGCGCCTCGGCCTTCGGACTCGCGGCCTGCGGGGCCGGAGCGGGCGGCAGCGGCGCGAGCGCGTCGTCGTCGGCCTCCACGTCTCCTTCGCCCTCGGCCACGGCCCTGGCGGTGGACGAGATCCCGGACGAGACCGCCGGGCCCTACCCTGGGGACGGCTCCAACGGTCCCGACGTGCTCGAGCAGAGCGGGATCGTGCGCAGCGACCTGCGCTCCAGCTTCGGGGACGCCGGCGGGACCGCCGAGGGCGTGCCCATGACGCTGGAGCTGACCATCGCCGATCTCGCCGACGGCGGGGTGCCGTTCGCGGGAGTGGCCGTCTACGTCTGGCACTGCGACCGGGAGGGCCGCTACTCCATGTACAGCGAGGGCGTCACGGAGGAGAACTACCTGCGCGGGGTGCAGATCGCCGACGACGACGGGAAGGTGCGCTTCACCAGCATCTTCCCGGCCTGCTACACGGGCCGGTGGCCGCACATCCACTTCGAGGTCTACCCGGACCAGGCGTCCCTCACCGACTCCACCACCGCGATCGCCACCTCGCAGGTCGCCCTGCCGAAGAACGCCTGCGACGCCGTCTACGCCACCACCGGCTACGAGTCCTCCGTCAGCAACCTGGCCCAGCTCACCCTGGCGAGCGACAACGTCTTCGGCGACGACAGCGGGGCCAGCCAGTTGGGTGCCGTCACCGGCAGCGTCGCGCAGGGCTACACCGTCACCCTGACCGCCGGGGTGGACACGACCACCACGCCCACCGGCGGCGGCATGGCCGGAGGACCGGGCGGGCCGCCCCCGTCTCGCTGAGTGATCCAGCGGTCGGTCTGCTTCTGGGGTTCCCCTGGCAGACGGGATCAGGTCCCGGGAGGCCGGTACGTGATCTGCTCGGCCCGGCGCAGGGCCTCCAGCGTGTCCTCGACGCTCATGAGCACCGTGGTCTCCCGGGAGCTCAGGGCGCCACCACCGCTGATGGCCAGGACGACCGCGGCCATGGACACGTTGTCGGGCGCCTCCCACAGGTTGTAGCCGTCGTGCTCGCCGAACGCGTACCAGAAGCCGTGCAGCTTGCCGCCGACGGATTCGATGTAGTCCTGGGCGGCCTGGCGACGGTCCTCCGGGTGGGCGATCAACCGCGCCCAGGTCTCCGGGGTGTAACTGAACTTGGACAGGTAGAGCGGCATCGTCTCGTCCCCTCGTGTGGTGGTGTCCGTCCGGCCGGTTCCGATCAGGCGTGTGCTGACCGTAGGCCCCCGCACGGGCGCACTCCAGGGGATCGCCCGGATCGTCGCCGGCCCGTGACTCATGTCGCCTCCGTGTCGGAGGCGGCGGCGTCCGCTCAGTCCGGGGCGCCGTCCCGAGCGCGGTCCGTCCACAAGCCGTCGCCGAGCTTGGCGTACGAGGCGGCGACGATCTGCTCGAGGACGTCCAGGTCCACCGCGCCGAGATCCCTGAGGTAGATGCAGCCCACTCCGGTGGTGTGCGGGCCCAGGCGCGCCAGGTTCTCCCGGTGGGCGTCGACGCCGTCGTACACGTAGACCGTCGTCGCCGCCTTCCGGGCGGCGAAGCCCGCCGCGGGGGCGTCGCCCTCGTGCCCGCTCGCGTACTTGTAGTGGTACTGGCCGAAGCCCACGATGGTGCCCCACATCTCCGCCGGCTGCCCGGTGGCCCGGGTGAACAGGGGGAGGAGGCGCTCGGCGTCCGCCCGCCGCTTCGCCGGCGTGACCCCGGTGAGGTACTCCTCGACCGGCTGACCTGTCTTCTCCACGGTGGGCTCCTCGGGGTCGCTGGGACGTCGATCGTCTCAGGCCCCAGGGTCCTCAGCCGGTCCGACACGGCAGCGCGGACTCCGCTCGGATCATGGGTGACGACGACGCGGGCCGGTCACCGACGGCTCAGGCGCGGCGTCCGGTCCGTCCTGGACCAGCCTGATCCTGCGGGTCGTGGTCTTCATCTTCGTCTTGGGGTTCTTGAACCGTTCGGTGTTCTCCGGCGGCGACTTCCTGGCGCATGCGGCGTTCCTGGGGGATTTTTCATCTTGGAGCCGGCACCACTTCCGTGACCAGATCCTGTCGCCGGGATCAGCAGGGCTTGAAGAACTTCCCGCCGGGCGCGTAGCAACGAGGTCCCGTGTAGCCGGGAATGTCCGCGTAGTAGCCGGGAGGGGCCTGGTTGACGATGTTGGCGCCCGGGTTCGGGGCGGGCTTCGGCGCCGGCACAGGGGCGGGAGCCGGCGCGGGCCTCGGCGCGGGGGCGGGAACGGGGGCCGGATTCGGCGCGGGCGCCGGCGCGGGTGCGACCGCCCGGCGTGCGGCGTCGGCCGCTGCCTGCCGTGCCGCTTCCGCCTGGCGGTCGAGCTCGGCCTGCCGGGCGGACTCCGCCTGACGGGCCGCGTCCGCCTCCGCCTGTCGGCGCTGGTCCTCGGCCGCTCTGCGCTCCGCAGCCTTGGCCTCCGCCGCGCGGCGCTGCTCGGCGGCGCGCTCCTGGAGGGCCGCGACGTCCTGGCGGACGCCCGAGATCCCGCTCGTGAGCGATGGCAGCCCGGCCAGATGGCGGACGTGCGGGTGCGCGTCGCCGTCGACCGCGTCGAGCGCCGCCAGGAACGCGACGGCGGCCGCGATCTCCCCGGCCGCATCGGCCAGATCCGCCGGTGCGGCGTCGGCGAGCGCGCTCGTCGCCTGCTGCACCTGCGCCGGGATCGTGCAGCCGTGGGTGGGGTCGAGCAGGCCGGCCTGCTGCTGCTCCGCCTCGGCGAAGGCCTCCTCGACCGGCGGCAGGAACCGGCCGTTGGGCGCGATGTAGAGCGGCGTGCCCAGGCCCTGGCGGGCGATCTCGGCGTTGACCAGCGTGCCGTCCTCCAGGAAGACCCCGGCCAGGGTGCGGTCGTAGCGGTCGGTGCGCTCCTGGTCGTACTCCAGGCCCACCACGGTGCCCGGCGGCAGGAGCTCCTCCAGCAGCGCGGTCGCCTCCGGGCCGAGGCACTCGACGACCTCGTTCGGGTCCTTGGTCTCCGGGGTGTCGATGTTGAGCAGCCGCACGCGCACCACCTCACCGTCCCGCCGGACGTCGACGGTGTCGCCGTCGATCACCCGCTCCACCACGGCGCGCTCGCCGCGCAGTTCCGGGGCGGCGGAGGTCTCGGGGGAGGCGGCGTTCGACGACGACGTCGTGTCGCTGGAGGCCGCCGACCCGCCGCAGCCGGTCAGGAGCGCGAGGACGAGCGCGGAGGCGCCCAGTCGGAGCAAGGTGGGAGAGGAGGGGGCCACGGAAGTCCTGTCAGGAAAGCGTCAGTTCCCCTCCAGCCTATGGATGCATCTGCAATCACCCGGGAAGCTGGTGTCCCCAGTTCTGCGGCCGCGGGCTCAGGCGCGGCTCTCTGCATCTCGGATGGTCTCCGGCACGACCTGGCCGGTGGCGTGCTCCGACGCGAGTGTTTCGAGGGCTGCCAAGGTGCCGGTGAGCGCCGGGAGCGCCAGGCAGACCATGCCGCCAGGCCGCTGGACCCAGCAGTCACCGGCAGGGAGCAGAGCCGACACCGGCAACGAGGCCCGGTCTTAGCGCAGGGGTTCCGGTGCCGCGGCGAACGCGGCGGCGATGTCGACCGTCACCGCGGCCGGCGGCTCCCCGCTGTCCAGGGGCACTCCATGGGTGAACTGCCGAGTGCTGTTGGCGACCTGGATCCGCGCGGTTGCCCCGTCCCGGTGCACGGAGACCAGCCGCAGATCGGGGTCGGCGTGGGAAAGGTCAGGGAGGTAAGCACCCAGGTCGTCCAGGAGCTCGCTCCACAGCTGCTGGGGGTCCGGGGTGTCCGGGTAGGTGTCGGGATCCTGTGCGGCCGGCGGGGTGATGGGTCCGGCAACCTTGCTCAGCAGCTGTGCGATGCGCCTCCGCCCGGCTGTCAGCGGCACGGACACCGGCGGCCCCGTCACGCACTGCACGTCGGCGGTCTCCTGGGCCAGCGTGACGCCGGTGATGAGGCTGTGCGGTTGGGCGCGTTCGACCATGGACAGCTCGTGCAGGAAGGTTCCGCCGGTCACGGTCACGTCCATCAACCCCCCAGATGTTCAGAGCGTTCTTCACGAAGTCAGGGCACGCTCCTGCGTATCCCTGACAGTACGTCGTCGTCACTCCGAAGGGGCGGCCGTCACTGGTGTTGGTGCGAAAATCCACCCCCGCGATCACCGTGACCGTTCGCAACATGTTGGCCCGCGCCGAGGTGCTGTCCTGGACACTGCCCAGGCGGGGTCTGTGCCGGCGGGAATCACAGCTCGCACTGAACGGAGAGATCACCTGAACTCCACCAGGAAGCATCGCCGGCCGTTGACACGGGCCCGGTGTGAGGGCCGGGTGACCAGGCGCTGATGGCGTCACACAACGGAACGAAGGCGCTGCCACTTGATGTGTACTAATGCAAAGACGTGTGATGCAGGAAAACCTTCACGCCCTGTCCGAAAGCTGACGACCATGCCGCCCTCCGCCGACTCTGCATCCCCGCCACCCATCCGCTCCACGGGGTTCGCCGCCTTCCGGCTGCTCGGGCCGCCCGCGGGGAACAGTGCACCGGTACCGGTACCGGCACCGGTACCGGTACCGAGCCTGGCCGTTCGAGGCGCGGGTCAGGAGGTGATTGCCGCGACGCTGCGGCTGCAGGAGGGCCAGCCGCCCCGCACGTGGTGGGGCCGGCTCGCGGGCGCCAGTCCGCTGAGCGCCGAGAGCCGCTCCTGGTACCGGGGGGCGCTGGGAGAGATCGCCGTCGGGCAGATCTTGGGTCGTCTGGGCCCGGAATGGACGGTGCTGCACGCCGTGCCGGTCGGTGCCGGGGCCTCGGACATCGACCACGTGCTGATCGGTCCCGCCGGGGTGTTCACGCTGAACACCAAGAACCATGCAGGCAGGACAGTGTGGGTCGCGGACCGCGCCGTCATGATCGACGGGCACAAACAGCACTACCTCTCGCACTCACGCCACGAGGCGGCGCGGGCCGGCAGGCGGTTGAGCGCCGCGGTGGGCGAGCCGGTCCCGGTCACCCCGGTGCTGGTGCTGATCGAGCCGAAAAACCTGACGATCAGGCGCCGGCCCGCGGGGGTCGAGGTCGTCACGAACCGGCAGCTGCTGCGCTGGTTGCGGCGCCGGCGCCCCGTGCTGACGGACCAGGAGGTCGCCCGGATCTCGGCTGCCGCGGTGGTCCCCAGCACCTGGCACAACAGTCCTGCGCCGCCCGAGGACCCGGTTGCGCTGCAGGAGCGCTTCGCGGAGCTCCGGCATACCGTGCGGAGCGCGCGACGGCGGCGCGAGCTGTGGCGGTTCGGCGGTCCCGCCGCCGTACTGCTCTTTTTCTTCGTGGGTGAGCCGCTCCGGGCGGTGCTCAACGCACTCTGAGCCGCGCGGCGGAGGAGTCGCAGTCAGGAGCGCAGCACGGCGCGGGCGAAGGAGCGCCCTTCCGGAAGTACGGGTGCGTCCGGTGCGTCCAGCGCGGACAGTCTGCCGATCGCACCCAGCTGGGTGAACACGTCCCAGCCGCCCCGGACCTGGTCGCGCACCATGTCGGGGGTCAGTCCCCATCCGTCGGCGGCCTGCCACCCGAGGACCTCCAGGCCGAAGCCGATCCGCCGCAGCACCTCGTCTTGGGACTCGGCGCGACCTGTCGCGAGCTCGAGGGCCAGCAGAAGCGTGGCATCGCGCTTGACGTCGTGCCGGTGCCGGTGGGCCATGGACCGGGCCACGAAGAACCACAGACCCACGGGGTCGTCCCCGAGCCTCCGGACTGCCACGGGCAGGACCAATCGACCCTTGTGCTTGCGCACCAGACCGAGCCTGTGGGCCTGCTCCCGCAGCTGCCTGACCGGCTGGGTCCACTCCTCCCGATTGCCTTTCCCGATCCAGCGCTCATCCCAGCCGAACTCGTCCATGGCTTCGGCCACCACGGCCGGCGGCAACCACCCGGCAGCAGTCAGATCCAAGCCATCGGCACCGACCCTGCGGATCAGCCAGCGGTACGGGGCCACCATCCGCTCCGCTATGGCCGCGTCGACCAGCACGGAAGTCTCCGGCTCAGCCGACTGCAGATAGGTGCGAAATTCCGGGCGCAGACCGGGCGGAACCCGCTCCACCAGCTCGGCGACGAGGGGAGGTGTGTCCGGGGGCGGGGCGGAGCGTCCGTCGTCGTCGGGGGCGGGAAAGCGGAGGGCCAGCTCGTGGTTGACGGCGTCGACGTCGAACCGGTCAGGATCGAACGGCTGCCACGGACCGACGGTGTCGGCGAGCCACTCCGTCAGCTCTCGGTGACGCTCGTGGCGGGGATCGGCGAGGGCGTCCAGCAGCTCGGCGTAGCCGGGAGTGCTGCCGCAGTCCTCCGGGGGCGCTCGCCGTTCGCCGCGATCCACGTGCGCAGCCGGTTCCGTCGCGGGGACTGTGAGCTGCTCGACGAGCTCGAGGCGGTGGATCCAGCGGTCACCGAAGTCGTACTCGTAGTACAACGGACTGCTCTCTTCGGTCAGCACCTGGCCGAGGGTCCACTCGGTCTCGGGCAGGCCGTCCAGCTCCTCCAGGTCCTCGTGGGTCATCCAGCGCCGGGGGTCCCGGACCTCGCCCTCCACCGGGTGCAGGCGCTCGTCGGGGTCCGTGTCCTCGAACAGGTGCAGGTGGCTGTCCCGCCAGCCCATGGCGACCTGCAGGGCCTCGTGCACCCGGTCCAGCGTGAGATCTGCGTCCAGCTCGAGAAGCCGCCAGATCTCGGGGTCGGTGTCCATCAGAACGATCTTGAGGCGGATCAGATCCCGCGTCTGCCGGCCGGTTCCCGCGCGTGCTGCCATGGGGTCATCCTCTCAACCTGGATGCCCTCACGTCAGGTGTCCACGGCCCGGACGTCCGGGACCCTTGCGAGGACCGGCGACCAGGCGCGGCGGTCCTTGGACCGCCGCGGGCAGCCGGGTGGACCCTTGCGGGTTCCGCCATGTGAGCGCACAGTTCCTATATGAGAACGACGACGCTGTTGTTCGTGGTGGCCGTGGTGATCGCGGCCCTGGCCCAGCTGGTGGTCGGATTCTTCTACATGGCCAGCGGGCTGATGGCTCCGCTGTGGGCGATCGTGCTCCTGGGCGTGTGGTGGTTGCTCCTCACCTACATCGGGGTGCGGCTGGTGCAGCGCCGGTCCTACCTGGTGCTGCTGGTCCCCGTGGTGGCCGTCGCGACGTGGTTCGGCGTCATGACCTTCGGGGAAGCGGTCCTCGGCTGGACCCCCTGAGGCTCCGGGGATGTGGTGCGTTGCCGCTACTTGACCTTGCCGTTGGGAGTCTTCGTGATCGACAGTTCGGCCACGATGGGCAGGTGGTCGGACGCCGTGGTCCGGATGACCTCCGCCGAGGTGGCGGTGGCTCCCCGCGCGGTCAGGATGTAGTCGATGCGCAGGCTGGGGTTCTCCACGGAGCCGCTGCCGGGGAGGCCTTCGAGGTCGGGGCCGAAGGTGTAGTCGTCGCCCTGTCCGAGGGCGGCGAAGGTGTCGGTGAACACCGAGAACAGGGGCTGCAGTTCCGGGGCGTCCGGTTCGGCATTGAGGTCTCCCACGATGACCGCCGGTCGCTCGCTGGCACCGGTGATGTCGAGAATCTCCTCGACCTGCAGTGCGCGCTGTTCCTCGCGCTGGAAGTCCAGGTGCGTGCTGTAGAAGGCGACGTGATTGCCGCGGACGTTCACCACGGCTTCGAGCAGACCTCGCTGCTCGGTGGGCCGCTCCTCGTAGTCGATGTTCGTCAGGAGGTGGTTCTCCGAGGAGATGATCGGGTATTCGCTGAGGATGGCGTTGCCGTACTGGCGGTTGTCCACATCGCCGGGCAGCGGTGGTTCGTCCAGATTGGCGCCGTATACGACGTGCATGTCGAGCCGCTCGGCGAGCCACTCCGCCTCGTCCAGGAACTCACTGCGTGAGCCCCAGTGGTTGTCCACCTCCTGCAGGCCGATGATCTCGGCGCCGGAATCCTCGATCACCGACGCTGTGCGCTCGAGGTCGAACTGGTTGTCACCGTCCGCGCCGTAGTGGATGTTGAAGGACATCACGGTCACCTCGGTGCTCTTCTCGCCGGCCTTCGAGGGGGCGGCGAGGGCCGGTCCGGCGCCGAGCAGGGTGCTGCCGGTGATCAGGGCTGCAACGGAACCCGTGGTCAGCAGTTTCTTCAACATGGTGAGTTCTCCTCGTGGTGGGGCGGCGCCATCTCAGGGGGCGATGGACAGGGCGGCGGCATGCCGGGGCTTCCCGGTGTGAGCATCACGAGGGTCCTTTTCGGGCTCCGGACAAGTGATCTATGCCACTCGTTCATCTTGGACTAGACCAATTTGTCCGTCAATGGATTGGTTCAGACCAAAAGCACGGCGGGTTGATGAGCGGCGCGGCCGGGCTGACCGCTCATCGGGCTCCGATGCCCGACGGCGTCGCCGAGTGCGGATCATCCTGCGTGGCGACCGGGTCGCCCAGGAAGGCCAGGCTGCGCCGCAGCGTGTGAATCCAGCCGTCCCAGCCGAGGTGGCGCCACGGCACCCTCTCCTCCGGGGGTGCGGCCAGGCGGCCGATCACTGTGTACACCGACAGCACAGCGGCTGCGGCCAGCACCAGGAACACGAACGAGATCATGATGAGCTCCTTGCCTGCGGTGTGCCGGCCGATCCGGCTCACCCTCACGCTGACAAGCCTCGTCGGCCGGAGTCTCTCGCACGAGTGGCAGAAATGACTACCTCCGGTCGTTTTCTGCCAAGTCTGTCGACGCTCTGCCGCGGAGTCCCGGATGAGCGGAACGCTTGCTCGCGATCGCGGCCATGACGGAGCTCGTCGGCCGCGATCTCGCGGCCGAGGTGCTCAAAAAAGCGGTGCTCAGGCGGTGGTCGCGAAGCGACGGCGGTACTGCTGCGGGCTGAGCCGGCGGATCCGGGTGAAGTGGTGGCGCAGTGTGGCCGCGTTGCCGAAGCCCACGTCCGCGGCGATGCGCTCGACGGGCAGATCGGTCTCCTCGAGGAGCTGCTCGGCCCGGTGCAGACGCCGCGCGGTGATCCAGGCATGCGGGGTGGTGCCCGTCTCGTCGCGGAAGCGGCGGGCGAAGGTGCGCGGTGACATGGCGGCGCGCCGGGCCAGGGCGTCGACGTCGAGCGGCTCGTCGAGGTGTCCCACGATCCAGGTGAGCAGCGGGTCCAGCGTCTCGGCCCGGCGCTCGGGGACCGGGTCCTTGATGAACTGGGCCTGCCCGCCCTGGCGCTGCGGCGGCACCACCATGCGCCGTGCCACGGTGTTGGCGGCCGCCGAGCCGAACTCCTGGCGCCACAGGTGGAGGCAGGCGTCGAGGCCCGCCGCGGTGCCGGCGCTGGTGAGGATGCTGCCGTCCTCCACGTAGAGGACCTCGGGCACCACTTGCGCGGCGGGGAACCGTTCGGCCAGCTCCGCGGTGTGCATCCAGTGGGTGGTGCAGCGGCGGCCGTCGAGCAGGCCGGTGACACCCAGGACGAAGGCGCCCGAGCAGATGGACAGGAGCCGGGCGCCACGGTCGTGGGCCGCGCGCAGCGCGTGGACCACCTCCTCCGGGACCGGGATGTCCCGGGACATGGCGGGGAGGACCACGAGATCCGCCGCCGCCACCCGGTCGAGCCCGTGCTGGACCGCCACGTCGAAGCCGGCGATCGTGCGGACCGGCTGCCCATCAGGGCTGCACACGGCGAAGTCCATGACGGGCAGGCCGTCACCCGAGCGGTCGATCGCCCAGGCCTCGCAGGCCACCCCGAGCTCGAAGGGGGAGACCTCGTCGAACACGATGACGGCCACGTTGCTGATCATGGGTCCATGCTCCCAGCAGTGCGGCAGGAAGTCGACGGAAGTCCGAAAACTGACAGTCGCGGCGGGGAGGGCACGCGAGGAGAATCGAGGCCAGCAGCACCGAGGCACGGACGGCGGGAAGAGGACGGTGGGCCATGGAGAGCACGGGCGAGGGCGAGCGCAGGAAGGTGGCGGTCCTGGGAGCGACCGGGCAGCTGGGCGCACGGGTGGTGGCACAGCTGCGCGAGCGCGGGGTCGACGTCGACGAGGTCTCCCGCGGGCAAGGCATCGACGTCTGTTCCGGCGAAGGCCTGGACGCCGCGTTCGAGGGGGTCTCCACCGTGGTGGACTGCCTCCACCTGGCGACACTGTCCCGCAAGCGCGCCGTCGACTTCTTCACCACCACCGCACGCAACGTGGTGGCGGCGGCACAGCAGGCAGGGGTGTCCCGGATCGTGTGCGTCACGATCCTCAACGCCCGGGAGCCCGAGGTGCACCGGTGGATGGGCTACTACGCGGGCAAGGCCGCCCAGGAGCAGACCTACCGTGCCGGGCCCGTCCCGGTCACATTCGTGGCCTCGGCGCAGTGGTACGAACTGGCCGAGACCCTGCTGTCGCAGATGCGCATCGGCCCGCTCTCCGCGGTGCCCGGGATGCGCTCCCAGCCGCTGGCCGCCGACGATGCCGCCGCGTTCGTCGCCGACCGTGCCCTGGAGCCCAGCGGCTCCGCAACCTCCGACGACGCCGTCATCGCCGGGCCCGAGGTCCGCGACATGGCGGACCTCGCCCGTGCGATCGAGCAGCACCGTGGAGGACGTCGGAAGGTGCTCCGGGTGCCGGTGCCGTTGACCGCCCTCGGCAACGGCGGCTTGTTGCCCCGAGGAGACTTCACGACCGCCCCGACCCGGTTCGAGGACTGGCTCAGCAACGCCTTGTGAGGGACGGCCGCCTGCGTCACCGCCGTAGCCGTCCTGCCGGGGACGTGGCACCGGAATCCCACGCCGCTCGAGGTGGAACCGGCCGCCCTGCTGCTACCCGATCGGTGTCGGCGGCCGTTGCCCGCCGAGCACGGCGAGCACGTTGTCGGCGGCGAGCACCGCCATGGCGGTGCGTGTCTCCACCGTGGCGGAGCCCAGATGCGGTACCAGCACCACGTTGTCGAGCTCCAGCAGCTCGGGATGCACCTGGGGCTCGTGCTCGTAGACATCCAGTCCGGCGCCCGCGATCCGGCCCTCGCGGAGGGCGGCCGCGAGCGCCGCTTCGTCGACGATCGGTCCGCGCGCGGTGTTGACGAGGTACGCCGAGTTCTTCATCGCCGCCAGCTGCTCGGCGCCAATCAGATGGTGCGTGGCGGGCCCATAAGGACAGTGCAGCGACACGACGTCGGAGACGCTCAGCAGCTCGTCGAGATCGACCCGCCGGGCGCCCAGCTCGGCGGCGATCCCGGGATCGATCTCGCTGCGCGACTGGTAGACGATCTCCATGCCGAAGGCCTTGGCCCGCCGCGCGGTCGCCTGACCGATGGCGCCCATGCCGACGACGCCGAGGGTCTTGCCCTGCAGGCTGCTGCCGAGCAGGAAGAACATGCCCCACTTCCAGTCCTGGCCGGAGCGGATGAGCCGTTCCCCCTCGCCGAGCCGACGGGTCGCGATGAGGATCAGACCGAAGGCGATGTCGGCGGTGGCGTCCGTGAGCACGCCGGGGGTGTTGGTCGCCACGACGTCGCGTTCGCTGCAGGCGGGCACGTCGATGTTGTCGTAGCCGACGGCGACGTTCGCGACCACTTGTAGCTGCGGGCCGGCGGCGTCGAGCAGCTCGGCGTCGATGCGCTCAGTGAGCAGACTCACGACGGCATCCGCCCCGGCCACCCGGCGCAGGAGCTCCTCGCGGCCGATCGGCTCCGGATCCGGCCACATCTCGACCTCGTGGGCGGCGCGGAGCTTTTCGACCGCGGCGTCGGGCACCCGTCCCGTGACGACGACCCGGCTCATGCCGTCTCGATCCACTCGCGCAGGCGGCCAAGGCCCTCGCGGATGTCGGGGACGTCGATGCCCGAGTAGGCGAGCCGGATGTACTGCCGGTCCTCGCCGGGCTGGCGCCGGCCGAAGTGCTCCCGCGTGCAGAAGGAGACGCCGGTCTGCTGCAGGGCCGCCGTGGCGAAGTCACCGACCGCCGTGTAGCCCATGCTCTCCATGGTCTGGGTGACGTCGGGGAACAGGTAGAACGTCGACTGCGGTACGGCCACGTGCATGCCGGGGATGGCGTTCACGAGTTCGCATGCGGCATCCCGGCGCTCGCGCAGAATGTCGAGTGTCTCCTGCACGGGTTCCTGGGGGCCGCGGAGCGCTTCGATGCCGGCCCACTGCACGTAGTGCGTGGTGCAGGACTCGTCGTTGGTGTTGAGCGTGCCGAGCACCGTGGCGATCTCTGGCGGCGTGACGGCGCAGCCGAGGCGTGAGCCGGTCATGGAGAACTTCTTGCTGAACGTGTAGAGGATGACGGTGCGCTCGGCCATGCCGGGGAGCGACGCGATCGAGCTCGAGGCCCCTTCGTAGCGCGTCTCGAAGTAGGCCTCGTCGGAGAGCACCCAGAGATCGTGCTCCTGGGCGATTTGCGCGACGGCCTCGCGCTCGGCCGCCGTCGACTCGGCCGAGATGGGGTTCTGCAGGTCGTTGTAGATGATGGCGACCGTGCTCGGGGTGATCGAGGCGCGCACCTGGTCGAGGTCGATCGCGAAGCCGTCCTCCGTGGGGAGGTAGCGGTACGGCACCGACGTGCCCCCGAGGTACTCGATCTGCGATTCGTAGATGGGGAAGCCGGGATTCGGGTAGAGCACCTCGTCGCCGGGGTTCATGACCGCCTGCAGGAACTTCGTGATGACGGGCTTGCCGCCCGTCATCACGACGATGTTCTCGGGGCTGAGGCCGATGCCGCGGCGCGAGCCGATGTCCTCGGCGAGGGCCTCGCGCAGCTGCGGGATGCCGGGACCGGGGCAGTAGCCCGTGTGGCCGTCGGCGATGGCCCGGTCCATCGCCTCGATGATGTGCGGGGCCGTCGGGATGTTGATGTCGCCGAGGTGGAAGGGGTACACGCGGTTCCCTCCCGCCTTCCAGGCGGCCGCGGCCTGGGCGACGCTGAAGGCGGTTTCGGTGCCCAGCCGTTCGAGCCGGTGCGCGAGTTGGCGCATGCTGTCCCACTCCTCGTCGAGTTGGCGATCGGTCCGCTGGCGGATCCGGGTCGAGCATACGACTCATATATCAGCCTGGGAAGAGCGGCTTCAGGATGATGTCCTACATGGAGGCAACGAGCGCCGAGCGACCTGAAGGTTCATTCAAGTGCTCACTCTGTCATTCACTCCTCATTCAGGCACAATGAGTGAGTGACAAGTGAATGAGAGAACGAGTGGGGGAGTTCCGTGAGCGAAACACACGCGGTCGTCGCCGATCTCCGTCGTCGCGGAGCCGAGCCCACGCAAGTGGAGGTCAAAGCGGCGGCGGGAGGAATGCCGAAATCCCTTAAGGAGACCCTGAGTGCCTTCAGTAACGGGGAGGGAGGCATCGTTCTCCTCGGACTGAGTGAGGACGAGGACTTCACGCCGGTGGCGTCGTTCGACGCCGATGCCATCCGGGATGCTGCGGCAGGCATGGCGGCGGACTCCATGACACCCGCGGTGCGGTGCGAGATCGCCATCGAGCCGTTCGAAGGAGCCCGCATCGTCCGGATCGACGTCCCGGAGATGAACTCCGGCGAGAAGCCGTGCTACGTGACGGCCCGGGGTGTCTACGGAGGTTCTTACCTCCGCGTGGGCGACGGTGATCGGAAACTGACCCAGTACGAGGTCACTCAGCTTCTCGCCAACCAGGGCCAACCCACCGATGATCAGCAGCCGGTCAGGGAGGCCGCGCTCGCTGACCTCGACCCCCAAGCGGTCTCCGCGCTGCTCACCCGCGTGCGGGAGCGCTCCCCTCGGGCCTTCGCCGGAGTGTCCGACGACGTCGCTCTCACCCGCCTGGGCGTACTGGTGCGGGACGGTGAGAACCTCGTTCCGTCACTGGCGGGCCTGCTGTGCCTGGGCATCTACCCGCAGCAGTTCTTCCCGCAGCTCAACGTCACCTTCGTGGCGCTGCCGGGAACCACCATGGGCGAAAGCACCCAGGACGGACGACGGTTTCTCGACAACCAGACCGTCGACGGTCCGCTGCCGGTCATGGTGCAGGACGCAGTGGCCGCGGTGGAGCGCAATATGCTGCGTGGCGCCGTCATCCAGGGGGCTGGACGGTCGGACCGATACGAGTACCCGCTCGAAGCCGTGCGCGAGCTCGTGGTCAACGCCCTGATGCACCGGGACTACGGGCCCTTGGCCAGGGGGACCCAAGTGCAGATCGAGCTCTATGCAGATCGGCTCGTCGTCAAGAACCCGGGTTCGCTTTACGGCGGCGTCGAGGTCGGGGGGCTCGGCGCGGATGAGATCACGTCCTCGCGCAACGGTCTGCTTGCTCGTCTGCTCTCCGACGTCGAACTCCCGGGCCGGCGCGAGGTGGTCTGCGAGAACAGGGGGTCGGGCATTCCCCGGATCATGGCGACGCTGCGCGCTGCAGGCATGACCCCGCCCGAGTTCGAGGCCACGCTGAGTCACGTCAAGGTCACCGTTCCCCGGCATGCCCTTCTCGACACCGACACCGTGGAATGGATCGCCTCCCTGTGCGTCACCGGCCTCACCGATGCCCAGCACATGGCCCTGGCGATGCTCCACCACGGCACCGAGGTGTCCAACGAGCGATTGCGAAGTTGGGGACTCGACAGCCGGGAAGCCACCGCGGCACTCACTGACCTCGTGGACCGGGGGCTGGCCGAGCGTTCTGGCGGGAGACGTTATGCCCGGTATCAGCTCTTTCCGGACGTCGCGCTGTCTTCCCGAGTGGCAGGGCCCGATGTCGACCCATCGAGCCCACCCGAAAGGTCGGCGCCTCGACCCGGCGGGACGATCGTCCTGGACGAAGACTTGGAGTCCGTGTTGCGTGCTGTGGGTGCGGAGGGCCTGGATGCCACGCGACCGGTGGCCGCCCACCTGGGATGGACCTACAGCCGGACGCTGAGCCGGATCAACGAGCTCATCGGCCGTGGCATGCTCGAGGCTACGGCTCCTCCCACCAGTCGCAAGCGCCGGTACAGGGTCACGGCTGAAGGAGTCCGACGCCTCTCGGTGTCCTGAGGCGCCCCGTAACGAGACTCGGGTGTGCGGTTCCCGTCGGGACGGGAACCGCACACCCGCATCCTGCGTGGAGTGTCAGCGCACTCGGATGTAGACGGGACCGGAGCCGACGTTGACGGTCTGGATGACCGTCTGGTTGCCGTTCCAGCCGCCGTGGACGGCCTTGCCGCCGCCGATGTACACGGCGATGTGGGCGAAGCCCATGCCGCCGTTGGCGTAGTAGACCAGGTCGCCGGGCTGGGCCTGGGCGGCGGAGACCCGGGTGCCGAGCTTCAGGTAGGAGGCCGGCCACCCGTGGTGGTTGATCCCGGCGGCGCGCAGGGACTTGGTGACCAGGGCGGTGCAGTCCTGGCCCACGCCGAGCTGGTTCTTGGCCGCCGCGGCGATGGTCGCGGCCTTGCCGGACTGGGACTGGATGCTGACGAGCTGCTGGGGGGCTGCGACGGGGGCGGCCTGGGCCGGGGCCACGCTGCTGAGCGCCAGGGCGCCGCCGGCGACCGCCAGGATCGCGGTGCGTCCGAGACGGAACGTGCTCTGGGCGCGGTGGCGGGGCGTGCGGGAGCGGAAAACGGGCATGAGTGATGTCCTCCCTCTTGCCTGCGAGGTGAGCTGTCGGATGCGGGTGGGAGACACCCGGTCGTCAGGATGGGGGCCCTGACGACTTAACCCCTAGGTCCCGGGGGAGGGACCGTTCATGGTTCCCCCGCTTCTGCCGAGCGATATACATGGGGGCCCGGGCACCGGCAGAATTCGGCGATGTGCACGGGGATGTCGATCGGTGAGGCGACCGGCACGGAGAGAACACTAATCGAAAGATAACGGAAAAGTCTCGCTTTGATCACGGGCGTGTCTCGGCTTCTGTGTCGGCCGAGCAGTGCGCCTCCTCGTCCAGATGAAGTTGCTCGCTGAGGGGCGCCGGTGGAGACCGCTACGGAGGCTCAACTCGAGACATAAGTGGACTTGACTTGGGGCTCTACCGAGGTCGTACCGGTGGGTGGGCACGCCCATGCTCTGAGGCGGCATGTCCGGTGGCGGCACCCGCGTTATGGCGTGACAGTTTGCCGGGAAAGCTCCACAAAACCATTGGTCGTCGACGTGAGCGGCCCTTTCCCTCCGGGGCGGTATAGACGCTTTTCTAGTACGGCTTAGGGTCCAGACACGAATTAGCAAAAAGAAATGACTGCGTTCGTGGTGATTGCCCGGTGAGAGTTGGCTTTCTTTCCAGGTACGTGCGGGGGGCGCGTTGCACCCCTGAGGGTCAACAGCGCACCGTTGGGGCGGTCGAAGTTGTCGTTGACTCGTTTGATCTGGCCGCCAGGTCGACGCTCTGGTTTGGGATGGTCTCGTACTCCACCGACGTGAGCTTGCCGGAGGCGCCTCAGCGTCGCCGAAGAAGGTATGTGCGCTCGGTGGCCGCTGCGAGCGGATAGCCTTCACTTATGCGAAATCATGTGGACGCCGACGCCGACGCCGCGCCCGAAGCCACGGAACCCGCTGATGCGACGGCACCCGAGAAACTCAGCGCCCGGGCAATGCATGTCGCGGAGACGGTGCTCAACGTCGGCGTCGACGGCAAAGGTCCGTGGAAGAGTTCGGTCCAAATCGCGGAGCAGCACCTGGCCAGGCATGGTGACGTCGAAAAGGCCATCCAGCGCCTCATCGCAACCCACGTGCGGCTCACCTCCAGCTCCGGATTCCTGTCGGGCCTGGGCGGACTGATCACCTTGCCTGTCGCCCTGCCTGCAGACTTCACCGCGCTTTGGCTAGCCCAGGCGCGTCTGGCGGGAGCGATCGCGTACCTGCGCGGGTACGACCTTCGGTCCGAGGAGGTGCGTTCCGTCGTCCTCATCTCGCTGATCGGCTCCTCGGCGACCGAGGTGCTGGCCGCCGCAGGAGTCGAGATCGGCACGAAAACGGCCATCGGTGTGATCAAGAAGGTGCCTGGTCAGGTGCTGATCGAAATCAACAAAAAGGTCGGGTTTCGCCTGGTCACGAAGGCGGGATCCAAGGGCGTCGTGAACCTCACCAAGCTCGCGCCTGTTGCAGGCGGCATAGTCGGCGGGGGCGTCAATTTTGCCAGCACTCGGGCAGTCGGCACCTGGGCGAAGTTCAACTTCCCGGACGACAGCGCGGGCTGCCGATAGCGACCTCGGGACATGCAGATGGGTCGCCCGATCAGTGTGAGATTCCCGGGCACATCGCGGTCGTTCCGGCCATGGGCACAGGTCTCCATGACGCGGGTCCTGATCATCATGGCCGCGCCCAGAAGTGGTCCGCTCCGCGGGATGCACCCGCTGGCCGGCGCGGCGGCGAGTTTCTGGAGCATCCGAGTCCTGAAGTAGCACCGAGGAACTGAGACTCCAGTTCGCCAACGCGTCCGGACATACGCTAAGGATGGGCAATTTCCAACTGCAACAGCCAAGCGTCTCTACAAGTGACTAGGAGAAGGGGGAACGTATGCCGACGACTGCGATATGGGGCATCCACAACGACGCACTCAGAAACGAGCTGGTTGACGAGGGATTCGTCAGTGTCGGGTGGGATGAGATCCGCGACCTGAGGGCAATTGGCAACGATCGAACTCGGATGAAGGCGGCCGTGGAGCGCGCCTATCCGGAGGCCAAGCCGGGGGCCATTCCCGTGTGGGCCGGCATCCTGCTGCGCTTCACCTTCGAAATGCAGATCGGCGACCTGGTCATCGCTCCGTACAAGCCGGACGGCACCCTGAACTTCGGCCGCGTGGTGGGTGAGTACGAGTTCCACCCCGAGGTGGAGGAGCACTACCACCGCCGCCGGGTGGAATGGATCCGCACGGGCGTCCCCCGGGGCATCTTCCCGCAGAAGGCCCTGTACGAGATCGGGTCCGCGCTGACGCTCTTCCGCGTAAAGAACAACGTGGCTGCCTTCCTGGCCTACCTCGACCAGCCGTCTGGGACGGTCGAGGATGCCTCACGTCCCGTCGTCGTCGACGAGGAGCCGGAGCACCTCGACGAGTGGGCCGCCGACGAACCCAGCGCCGGGAAGCTCCACCAGTACACCGAGGACTTCGTGCGCAAGACCCTGCTGGAGGAGCTGACGCACGAGGAGTTCGAGTACTTCACCGCCGATCTGCTGCGCGCGCTCGGCTATCAGGCGCGGGTGACTCCCTACGTGGCGGACGGTGGCGTCGACGTCGTCGCGCACAAGGACCCGCTGGGTCTCGAGCCTCCGCTGCTCAAGGTGCAGTGCAAGCACACGGCTGCCGTGCAGAGCCGTCCGGACGTCCAGCGTCTCATCGGCACGCTTTCCGTCGGGGAACTGGGACTCTTCGTCACCATGGGCAGCTACAGCAAGGACGCCGTGGACCTGGAGCGCGTGCGTCAGGACCTCCGACTGCTCACCGGCCAGGACGTCGTGGAGACGACGCTGCGCCACTACAAGGACCTGCCGCAGAAGTGGCGTTCCCGGATGCCACTGCGGGAGGTCTACGTCGTGGACCGCGAGTCCGAGGGGCGGTGACGGACGTGGCCACGACGGAGACTGCTGACCACGCGGAGATCTCGCCAGACGATCCCTTCCCCTGGGTTCCGTTCTACGAAGCCGTGGCCACCCGGCTGCTGGACTTCCGTGACGACCGGGTGCCACTTGCCCGGGCGTTCGACGCGGTGCGGGCCGACATCGGCTCGAAGGTCTATCCCGACGTGTTCCTGAACGACACAGAGGGACCTGTCGAGGACATGTGCCCGTTCACGTTCATGTGGCTGTACAGCCAGGATGACAGGGACGGGCGTCGTACCCGGCTCGCGGAGCTCGTAGCCGAGCAGCTCGGACTGGACCTTCCCGTGCCCACGAACTTTGCCGGCGCGACGATGACCCGCCTGAAGCAGGCCTGGTGGTTCCACTACGCGAAAACGCGGACGGACGAGGTCGATCGGCTCTGGCGGGTGTTCGTCACCGGTTGCGCATGGGCGGACCACTTCGACGACCCCTCCTGTGAAGCCGAGTTCACGGCTGCCCTTGAAGCGCTGTTCGAGAAGTTCGATCTCGGCTGGAGGATCGCCACGGGCCTGTTCTATGCGCGGCCCCGCACGTTCTTCCCGCTGCAGCGGAGCCACGTGAAACTCGCCCGGGACATGCTTGGCATCCAGTTGCCACGGCCCGAGGACGCCGGGGCAGCCGTGGCATACGTGACCTTGCTCCGGCAGGTGCACGAGTACCTGGCCACCCCCACCGCGCGGCATCACAGCATCGCGGACATGTCCGCCGACGCCGAAGGGACGAAGGGCACCGTGACCACTCGTGAACATCTCTTCCCCGAGCGCTACGCAGCAGCTCCCGCGGGGGCCGGGGAGGAGAATGGCGTCGCGCTGGACGATGCCGGCTACGGCGTGGACCATCTCCTCGCCGACGGGTGCTTCCTGCCGCGCGCGGAGATCGAGTCTGTGCTCCACACGTTGCGGCACAAGAAGAACGTCATCCTTCAAGGAGCGCCCGGAACCGGCAAGACGTGGCTGGCTCAGCGGCTGGGGTGGATCCTCGCCGGCGCACGTCGCGCGGACACCGTCCGGGTCGTGCAATTCCATCCCAACACCTCCTACGAGGACTTCATCCGGGGATACCGCCCGCAGGCGACCGACGACGGCGGGGCGGCCGGCCTGGTGCTGACCGACGGGCCGTTCCTGAAGTTGGCCGACCAAGCGCGGAAGAACCTGGAGCTCAGCCACGTGATGGTGATCGAGGAGATCAACCGTGGCAACCCGGCGCGCTCCCTCGGCGAGATGCTGACGCTGGTCGAAGCGTCCAAGCGGTCCGAAGAGCACGCCATGCACCTCACGTACGTCCAGAAGGACGACGACGAGGGCGGCGTCTGGCTGCCGCCGAACCTGCACGTGGTCGGCACGATGAACATCGCCGACCGGTCGCTGGCGCTGGTCGATCTGGCACTGCGCCGCCGGTTCTCGTTCGTCACCCTGGAACCCCAGCTCAACGAGGCGTGGATGCGGTGGACGGCCTCCCGGATCAGGACGTCCCGTGGAGATGCGGAAGCTTTCGTGCGCGCGGTTAAGGCTGGCATCGACTGCCTCAACGAGGAGATCCGAGCGGATCCCTCGCTGGGCAAGAACTTCGTCATCGGGCACAGCTTTGTGACCCCGGTGGACGTCGTCGACGACGCCGGCGCCTGGTTCCACGAGCAGGTGGAGACCTCCATCCGTCCACTGCTTCACGAGTACTGGTTCGACGCTCCGGACCGCGCGGAGGCCGCGGCGGACCGGCTGTTCGCCGCCCGGGCATGACGGTGCAGGAGCCCGACGACGGCAGCGTGGGCGTCGTCGTCGGCGAAGGATCTACCCGGATCCCCATCCGGAACCTTTGGTTGCTCTACCTGTACGCCTCGGAGCTCTACCAGCACCTCTCCGCGTCCGAGCGGGTCCAGGCGGAGGGCAATCCCACAGCGCTGGCGGACCTGGCCGCGCGCATCCTGCTCGCCGAGGTCCGCAGCCGCCTGCGACGCGGGATGACCCCCGGGTACGTGGCCAGGCACGAGGTCCTCGCGCACGTGCGGGACCGGGTCGATCAGATCACCACCGCCCGCGGCATGCTGCTGGAGCGCGGGCAGGTCGCCTGCGACTTCGAGGAGCTCACGGTGGACACCCCGCGCAACCGCTATGTCTGCGCTGCGCTCCTGACGGCGGCGCGGTGGCTGGGTGACACGAGAGCTGTGCGGTCGGTCGACCCGTCACGCACGTCGACCCTGGCCCACGACTGCCGCTCTGTGGCGGCCGACATGCAACGCCTCGGCGTCACCGCGGAGCGCCCGGATCCCTTGACGCCGAGGAGGCAGACCTACAGCCACTTCGACAGCGACGACCGCAGGATGGTCGCCGCCGCCCAGCTCCTGCTCGAGCTGGCCCTGCCCAGCCACTCCACGGGCCGAGCGGTGCTCCGCGGGCTGGACTACTCGGAACACAGCCTCCGCAGACTGTTCGAGGAGGCGGTCCGCCGGTTCTACGCCGTGCACCTGCGGCCGCAGGGATGGTCCGTGGGCAAGCAGCAACTCCGCTGGCCGTCGTCGTCAGCGGGTGCCATGGACGTGCTTCTGCCCGTGATGGAGGTGGACGTGGTCGTCGAGCACCGACGGCATCGGCGGCGGATTGTGCTCGACACCAAGTTCACCACCGCCTTCTCGAAGCAGTTCGGGCACCGCGGCGGAGGGCTCCGCTCGGAGCACCTCTACCAGCTGTACACGTACGTCCGGAGCCAGGAGGGCGAGGTCGCGGAAGACATGCGCACCGAGGGGGTATTGCTGTACCCGGCGACGGAGCAGGCTCCCGAGCTCGACGTGACGACGCGTATGCACGGCCACCAGTTCCGAGTGGTCACGGTTGATCTGGCCGCTGCTCCAGAGTCCATCCATGCCGGGCTCTTGTCAGTTGTTACGGCCTGAGCGCCCGTCACCGGGTCGGCCGGCGACGAAGGGCCCGGTTGTTGGCGCTCGTGAATCCGACGCGATCTCTCCCGCCTTCGCACGGGTTGACGTTGTTGTCTCAGCGATTCTCCTGTGCGTCATTACCCGTCGGGGTGGGGCACCCTGTGGAGCGAGAAACGGGCGGTGCTGCACACATCGGCCCTCTCGATGTGCGGCGTGGTGGTCTTCTACACCTGGTTCATCTTCGCGCCGTCTTACGCAGTGGCCGTCCACGGAATGGACGCCCAGCACTTTCTGGTGGCCGGTCTCCTGGCGCATGGCGTGTTCCTCGGCGCGATCCCGGTTATGGGCCAGCTAGCCGACCGGTGAGACCGGAAGCCGTTCGTCTTCTTCCTCACCCTGGCTTCGCCGTGCTGGCGTTCCCGCTGGAGCGGATGCTCGGAACGGGCCGATGAGACTGTTCGCCAGCATGGGGATCGCCTCGGTGCTGCTAGCCACCGCCTGTGCTCCGCAGGGGCGGGAAGAGTGACCGATCCTCACCGGGTCAGACAGTGTGTCGCAGGTATCAGAGGGGTATTGGCGTTGATAGGATGAATTGGTGCGTGTCTTGCGCACTCGATCCCGGAGGTCTATCGACGTGGCTGAACCCTGGCTGTCTGCTGAGGAGATCGCCGCCCACTTGGGCATCACGAAAGACACCGTCTACGACTGGATCGCCGACAAGAAGATGCCCGCCCACCGCGTCGGCCGACTCTGGAAGTTCCAGGTCAGCGAGATCGACGAATGGGTCCGTAGTGGCGGGGCCGCACCGGAGTCGCACGAGCACCACGACGAGGCCGACACGTGATCGGCTGCGCCGCTCGTCGGCCGAAGTGTCGGATGACCGACGTATTCTGATCAACTTGCCATTTTCCAGAGGGGGTGTCCCGTGAGCAGCAACTCGGACGCAGTGCGGCGCTATGCGTTGTCGTTCACAGCCGGCGGCCTCCTGGAGCGCGAGGCCGCAGTCTTGGCACCGGTCTACGTCGAGCATCGTGATTGGGTGAAGGTGCGCGACCTTGCGGTCGAAGAGAACCTCCTGCAGGCGCGGACCTACCGCACAGGGGTCCGGCTTGTTCGAGAGACCGTCAAGCGCCTGTCGGCGCTCTCCGACCGTGAGGTTGAGATCCTCGCCGAGGTCACCGCCTCTGAGCGCGGCCACATCATGTGGGCCGCGGCATGCCGCCGCTACGACCTCATCGGGGAGTTCGCCGAGGAGGTGCTCCGTGAGCGCTTCCTTACCTTGGCGGGCACCGTCTCTTACGGGGACTACGACTCCTTCTACCGCGCCAAGGCCATGTGGCACGACGAGCTGAGCGAGGTCACGGACCTCTCGTACAAGAAGCTCCGGCAGGTGCTTTTCAAGATGATGGTCGAGGCAGGAGTGCTGACGGCGAAAGGCATCATCGAGCCCGTGCTTCTCTCCCCCCGCGTCGCCGAGTTCCTCACCCAGCGCACGCCGAGCGACATCCGTTTCTTCCCGACGAGGGCGGCCTGATGCCCCTGCACTCCAACCCCACATTGGCTCAGCAAGAAGAGCACCTGTTCAAGGTGCTCAGCAGCGAGCGCTTTCTGAAGATGGAGGGCCTCGGCAACGAGGTCGCCCACTTCATCTACGACTACGACCCGGCATGGGCGCTAGACGTCACCCAGGCCAAGAAGCGCATCAAGACGAAGCTCAACACCGAGCTGGGCATCAAGGTCTTTGAGATCAACCTCTACGACCTGTGCGTCGAGCTGCTGAAGAAGCGCAACGTGTGGGAGCGCGTGCTCGTGGCTGAACCGACGATGGACAAGCCCGACTTCCTCAAGATGCTCCAAAACATGCTCGACCCGCAGATGCACCTGGCTCCGGTGATCAAGGAGCGCATTGCAGCCGAGTCGTTCCAGATTCTCTTCCTGACCGGTATCGGCGAGGTGTTCCCGTTCGTGCGCTCGCACACGGTGCTCAACAACCTGCAGGCGGTCGTCTCCGAGCGGCCGATGCTGATGTTCTTCCCCGGACGGTACGAGGTGTCGGCCACGCAGGGCTCAGCACTGGTCCTGTTCGGCCAGCTCAAAGACGACTCCTTCTACCGCGCCAAGCGCATCCTCGACCAGGAAGCATGACCCGATGAAACTCAACGAGATCTTCCTCAAAGACGTCACCCGCTCGATCGAGGGCGTCGTCAAGGCCGATGATGTCGACCACCTGGGCATCGAGGTCGAGGAGTACGTCTTCACCAACGACGCCGCGAAGGGCGTCGCGCCGCTGCTGGAGGAGTACACCAACTACACGAACGCCAACGGCGTGTGGATCTCCGGTTTCTTCGGCTCCGGTAAGTCCCACCTGCTCAAGATGCTCGCGCACCTTCTCGGCGACGTCGAAGGCCAGGCGTTCCCGCGGGAGAAGGTGAGCGAGGGCTTCCTTGGCAAGACCGACGACGCGATGCTCATCGCCTCGCTCACGAAGGCCTCCGCCATCCCGGCCAAGAGCCTGCTGTTCAACATCGACCAGAAGGCGACCCTCATCGCCAAGGACCAGACCGACGCCCTGCTCAGGGTGTTCGTCAAGGTCTTCGACGAAAGCCGCGGCTACTTCGGCAACGACGGCGCCGTCGCCCGCTTTGAGGAGGATCTCGACAAGCGCGGCCAGTACGACGCCTTCAAGGCTGCCTTCGCCAAGCGCGCCGGGATCGACTGGTCCCAGGGGCGCGAGCAGACCGCTCTGGAAGGCCACAACATCGACAAGGCGTTCGCCGAAGTCAACGGCGAGGCTAACCCCGGGATCATCGCCNAGGGGCGCGAGCAGACCGCTCTGGAAGGCCACAACATCGACAAGGCGTTCGCCGAAGTCAACGGCGAGGCTAACCCCGGGATCATCGCCCAGTACCAGAAGTCCTATGCCGTCTCGATCGAGGACTTCGCTACGTCGGTCAAGGCATGGATCGACAAGCAGGAGCCCGGATTCCGACTAAACTTCTTCGTCGATGAGGTCGGGCAGTTCATCGCCGACGACGTCAAGCTCATGCTCAACCTCCAGACGATCGCCGAGTCCCTCAACACCAAGTGCAAGGGCCACTCGTGGGTGTTCGTCACATCGCAGGAGGACATGGACAAGGTCATCGGCGACCGCACCAAGCAGCAGGGCAACGACTTCTCCAAGATCCAGGCCCGATTCAGCGCCAAGGTGAAGCTCACCAGCCAGGACGTCGAAGAGGTCATCAGCAAGCGTCTGCTGGAGAAGAACGACGCCGGCGCGACCGCGTTGCAGGCGATCCATTCCAAGGAAGCCGCGAACTTCCCGACGATCTTCAACTTCGTCAACGGCGCGAAGACCTACCGCAATTACCTGGATGAAGCCCGCTTCGTCAACACCTATCCGCTCGTCACCTACCAGATCCCGATGTTCCAGGCCGCGATCGAGGGCCTGTCCGACCACAACATGTTCGAGGGCAAGAACAGCTCGGTCGGCGAGCGCTCCATGCTCGGCGTGGTTCAGGAAGTCGCCAAACGCATCGGCGGCGAGCAGGTGGGTTACCTCGCCACTTTCGATCAGATGTTCGCCGGAATCAGTGCCGCACTGAAGTCGTCCGCCCAGAGCGCGATCCTCCAGGCCGAGAAGCACCTGCCTGACCCGACCTCTGACGTGACGATCCTCGCCAACCGGCTTCTGAAGGCGCTTTTCCTGGTCAAGTACGTCGACACTTTCAGGGCCACACCCCACAACCTGACCGTGCTCGTGTACGACCGCTTCGGTCTCGATCTCACCGGATTGGGCAAGCAGGTGCGGGAGGCTCTGAACTTGCTGGAGACGCAGTCGTACGTCCAGCGCAACGGCAACGTCTACGAGTACCTCACCAACGAGGAACAGGAGATCGAGAAGGAGATCAAGGCGGTCGACATCGACTCCTCCGAGGTGTCCAGCAAGCTCTTCCGGTACCTGTCATCCGACATCCTCAAGAAGAACAAGCTCGGGTACGCGAAGAACGGACAGGACTTCCCGTTCGGCTACAAGCTCGATGACATCGTCCAGGGCAACCAGCGCGAGTTGACCATCCACTTCATCACACCGGAGACGAGCTACAGCGACTCCGAGATCGCAGCACAGAGCATGGGCAGGGACGAACTGCGGGTGTTCCTCGGTCGCGACAAGCGGCTGCTGGCGGACCTGCGTCTGCTGCTGAAAACCGAGAAGTACACCAAGCAGCGCACCAACTCCGGTGCCACGCCCTCGATGCAGGCGATCCTCCAGTCCAAGCAGGTACTCAACGCCGACCGCGAGAAGGATCTCATCGAGCGCCTCCGTCAAGCCGTCGGCAAGGCGCAGCTAATCATCAACGCCGCGGAGATCCCCTCCAGTTCCCAGGATGCCGTGACTCGGGTGTCGGACGGATTCCAGGAACTCGTCAGCCGGACCTACACGAACCTCGGCCTTCTCGGCGGCAAGGTCTACCCCGAGCAGCAGGTCGCCGGTGCGGTCCAGAACGACCAGGCGCTGTTCAGCATCGGAAACCTGAGCGCTCTCACCTCGCCGGGCACCGAGATGGAGTCCTGGATCATCACCCAGAACGGCCTGGGCGAGCAGGTGACGATCAAGAAGATCGTCGACCGCTTCGGGTCCAAGCCGTACGGCTGGGACCTCGGCTCTATCGAGGTCGTGCTGGGTTGGCTCGTTGGCAACGGCAAGGTCGCGCTCTCCGTTGACTCCAACCCGGTCGTTCGGACGGAGGCAGCAGCCCTCATCCGCAACACAGGCAAGCACCAGCACACAGTCGTGGCACCGCAGAAGGCCTACGACCAGACGAAGGTCGCCGCGTTCAAGAAGTTCTGCATCGACTTCTTCGACGAGGGTTCCGTGCCGAGCGACCCCACCGAACTGGCCCGGCTCGGCAAGGACAAGCTCGCGTTCAGGCGCGACGAACTCAACACTCTCGTGAGCACGAGCCGGTACCCGTTCGTCAGCCAGCTCTCGTCCGCTGTCGCCCTGCTCGAGCAGGTCGTCGACAAGTCCGTCGACTGGTATCTCAGCGACTTCGACAAGGCCGACGAGCTGCTCGAAGCCAAGGAAGACCTGATTGACCCGATCAAGTCCTTCCTCAACGGCCAGCAGGCCAAGATCTTCGACGAGGCGCAGGTCTTCTTGAACGCCAACACCGGGAACCTCGGCTACCTCCCGGTGGGCAGCGCCGACTCGGTCAATGCGCTGCTCTCCGATGCCAACGCCTTCCGTGGCAACAAGATGAACCAGCTCAAGGCGGCCGCCGACACTCTGCACGGTCAGATTGACAACGTCGTCTCCGCCAAGCGTGCGGACGTGGCCGAAGCGATCACGGGACGCAAGTCCGAGATCCTCGGCAGCGCCTACTACGCCAACGCCACCTCAGCAACGCAGGAGAGCGTGATCAGGCACATCGACCAGATCCTCGCGCGCCTCGTCGGCGAGACACAGATCGCCCTCATTCTCCAGGTGGGAGCGACCTTCGAGCAGGATGACTATCCGGCGCTGCTGAGCCGTCTCGTCGAATTTCAGCAGGACGCTGGCGACGACGTGCCGGCGCCCAAGCCGATCGTGTCGGTCAAGACGATCAGCGTCCCCGGCGTCTCCGGCGTCCTCGAGTCGGAGGCCGACATCGATAACTACCTCACCGCCCTCCGCACCGCGCTCGTCGCGACCCTCAACGACGGAAAGCGAATCACGCTCTGATGGACACCGCACCGCTTAAGTCCTTCGCCACGTCGGCACGCACGGAACTCATCCGCGAGGTCGGCGCGCGGATCACTGCCGTGCTCGCCCAAGGCTCACCGGAACGTGTCGAGCGGCCTAGGACGGTGACCGCCCTGGAGCGGGCCATCGGCGGGGCTGGCGGCGGCGACAAAGGCAAGGTACACGTCGCCAACAAGGTGGCCTACACGTGGTTCAACCGCATCATCGCCCTGCGTTTCATGGACGCCAACGGCTACACCGGCATCGGTGTGGTCTCGCCCGCGGCCGACCAGGTCGGCCAGCCCGAGGTGCTCGCCGCAGCCAAGCGCGGTCAGGTCGACGTGGAGGTGGTCGAGGGAACGAACTCCGCAACCATCACCGGGCTCCTCAACGGCACACGTCAGCCACGACCCGGCGTCAACGCCCAAGCCGAGGCGTACGCGCTCCTCCTCGCGGACTACTGCCGCTACTGGAACAGGGCTATGCCCTTCATGTTCGAGCGCGAAGGCGACTACACCGAGCTGCTCATCCCCGCCAATCTGCTCGCCGAGGACTCCGTCCTGAGCCGCTCCGTCAAGGTACTCACCAAGGACGTGTGCCAGGACGTCGAGGTCATCGGCTGGCTCTACCAGTTCTACATCTCCGAGCGGAAGGCCGAGGTCTTCGCCGGGTTCAAGAAGAACAAAAAGGCCGGCACCAACGAGATCCCCGCCGCCACACAGCTCTTCACCCCACACTGGATCGTCCGCTACCTTGTCGAGAACTCCCTGGGCCGCCTGTGGATGCTAAACCACCCCCAGTCTCGCCTCGTCGACCGGATGGATTACTACATCGCCCCGGTCGACGAAGAAATCGACTTCCTCAAGGTCACCAAACCCGAGGAACTCACGGTGATCGACCCGGCGTGCGGCTCGGGGCACATGCTCACGTACGCCTTTGACCTCCTCTACGCGATCTACGAGGAGGAGGGCTACACGCCGTCGCAGATCCCCGGACTGATTCTCACGAACAATCTCTATGGCACCGAGATAGACCCGCGCGCCGGTGCCTTGGCCGCGTTTGCCCTGACGATGAAGGCCGCGGCCAAGCGCAAACTCTTCCTGAAGAATCCGGTCGAGCCGAACATCTGCGTGCTCGACCCGATCTCCTTCAGTGCCGACGAGCTGAGCTACCTCGTGACCAAGGACGGCGACCGTCACGCGGAAGAGGCGTTCTGGAACCAGTTCGCCGAGGCCGACACCTTCGGCTCCCTCATTCAGCCCGACCCCGCCCTGACAGCCCGGCTCGCCGGCCACCTCGCGACGCTCGACGACGAAGGTGACATCCTCCGCGCCGACGCGCTCAACTGGGCCCAGCGGGCGATCCGCCAGGCGGAGTTCCTGCTGCCGAGGTACTCGGTCGCCGTCGCTAACCCGCCGTACATGGGTAGTGGGAACATGGGGCCCCTGCTTCAGGGATTCGTCAACCGTCAATTTGCAGAAGGGAAGGCCGACCTTTTCTCGGCCTTCATTGTGCGATCTGCAAACCTCGCAGTTCGCAATGGATTTGTAGCTATGATCACCATGCAATCCTGGATGTTTATTGCCTCCTTCGAGAAGCTCCGCAACCTGCTACTGTCCCGCACGCAAATCGTCGGGTTGGCCCACCTTGGAGCTAACGCCTTCGACTCGGTTGGTGGAGACGTCGTTTCCACAACTGCGTTCGTTCTGATGAACACATCATCGAATAGTACGGCTGGAGTTTTCTTCCGATTGATTGACGGTCGCTCCGAGTCTGAGAAGCGAGACGCACTACTTGCCAGGAGGCACCGATTCGAAGCGTCAGGTGCGCAGTTCGCCGCACTTCCAGGACGGCCAATCGCCTACTGGCTTCCGGAGTCAGTCCGGGCAACGTTCTCGCGGGGGCAGCTCGTTAAGGAAGTTGCATCGCCTCGGGTTGGAATGGCGACTGGTGACAATGCGCGTTGGGTGCGCCAGTGGTGGGAGGTGAGCCAGGGGCGAATCGGGCGTAAAATGTCGCGGCGCGAGGCCGCAAGCTCAGGCCGTCGATGGTTCCCATACGCGACCAGCGGCACGGCAACTCGCTGGTACGGCAACGTCTCGTCGGTGGTCGACTGGGCGAATGACGGTTATGGCCTGCAAACAACGAAACACGAGTCGGGCCGCATTCGAGCGCACAACTTCAATTTGGATCAGATCTTTCAATCAGGTCTCGTCTGGAACGTCGTCACTTCAGGCGTTTCATCCTTCCGTTTCGTGGAGGACGGTTACCTCTTTGATGCGTCCGCTGGGCTTTGCCACTCGCGCAGGGATATGTACCTGCTTGCCCTGATGAACTCGACAAGCGCAGTGTTCATTCTGAACGCGATCAACCCGACCTTCAACCTTCCACCTGGCTCGCTGGGAGCTCTGCCGCTGCCTGACGATCCCGATCCGGAGGGAGCCGAGGCTCTTGCTCACCGTGCCGTCGAGATTGCTCGTGACCAGTGGGATTTGTCGGAGACGTCATGGCGGTATACCTGGCCGTTTGATGTGGGCTCACACAGAATTAGCGATCTTGTGCAGGCAGAAGTTTCGGCCCGCAATACCAAACAGGCGGCGTTGATTACCATAGAGAGCCAGATTAACCAGCACTTTGCCAAAGCGTTTGATCTCCAGGCAGGGGACCTGCCCATTGGCCGTCCGGTGAGCGACTTGCAGGCGCCGGGGGTCCAGGATCAATCGCTAGTTGAGCAGCTCATTTCGTTCGCTGTCGGGTGCATGTTCGGGAGATACGGCCTCGATGAGCCGGGGCTGATCCTCGCTGACCAGGGTGCGACGTTGCAGAACTACTTCGCGAAGATTCCGAACCCGACGTTCACACCGGATGCCGACAACGTTATCCCGATCGTGCACGGTGATTGGTTCGAGGACGACATCGTCGAGCGGTTTCGCCAGTTCCTGCGTGCCGCGTTCGGAGAGCAGCACTTCGAGGAGAACCTGCGGTTCGTCACCAAGGCGCTCGGCGTGAAGAACCTGCGCGACTACTTCGTGAAGTCTTTCTACAAGGACCACGTGCAGCGGTACAAGAAGCGTCCGATCTACTGGCTCTTCTCCAGCCCTAAGGGCTCCTTCAACGCCTTGATCTACATGCACCGTTACACGCCCTCGACAGTCTCGACGGTGCTGACCTACCTGCGTGAGTACGTGACCAAGCTGGAGTCGGCCCTTCAGCAGGCCGTGCGCGCTGGGAACGCAAAGGAAGCGGATCGGCTCCGCAAGGTGATCGTGGAGCTGAACGAATACGAGCACGACACGCTCTTCCCGAAGGCGTCCGAGAACGTCGTGATCGACCTTGACGACGGTGTGAAGGCCAACTACCCGAAGTTCGGCGCCGCACTTAAGAAGATCCCCGGTCTGGAGGCGGCGAGTGACTGATCTGACTTCCGTCCAGGATGCCCTCCAGAGCCGACTCGCCTCCCAGCGGGTTGTGTTCTGGCACGACCCCGCCGGCGAGTACGCCGCCGACCTGGATGCGCTGAATTTTGGCAAGGTCAAGGTCATCTGTGTCCATGACAACGAGTTCGGAGTGAAGAACACCCTCCTTGCTGACCACATTAGCAAGTACCTCGTCTACCGCTCCGGCGTCATCCCCCGCGGAACCGCGAACTGGTTGCTCGATCTCGAACTCGCGTGCGGCGTATTCACGGCGGACAAGACCTCCATGCTCCAGCAGGAGCTTGGACTCAACGACCCGGCCCTGCTGCCGGTGATCGAGCAGCACCAGAAGTTCTTTACCGCAATCAGTCGTAAACAAGCCCTGGAGAAGCTCGTGAACGACGGAGACGACGCGGCCCGCCTCCGCGCCAAGATGTGTCAGGTGCTCGTCAAAGCATCGGGCAACAAGCTGACCGATATCGTGCGCGAACTCCTGGTCGAGAACGCCGCCGGGAAGAGCGCCAAGTTCGACGATCTCGTCACCTTCGGCCTCGACCAGTTCTTCTGGGACGGGCTCGCGAGTATTTACAGGTACTCGAGCGCGACGCCAACGATTGACGACTTCGTCCTCTGGATGTTCAGCCGCGCCATCGAAGATTTCGCCTCGACCACCCCGGACGAGTTCCGCAACATCCGCAGCGACTTCAACGCTCTGCGCTACGACGTCCGCACCCAGGATGTGATGACGACGCTGGCATCTCGCGCAGCCGACGCGCTTGACGTGAATGCGAAGTTCGAGCATCGCGACTATCGGGAGCTGGCCACGATCACGATCTTCGAGGAGATCGATCGCAAGGTGATCGTCGACCTCGCCTCTGCCGTCGCTACTCAGTCGGTAGTACCCCGCGAGGTCGCCGACATCGCTCATCAGCGCCAGCACAGCTTGTGGAGCGCCAAGTACGCCAAGCTTTATGAGGCCATTCAGAGCGCCTCCGAGCTGCTCGCGGCGATCGCCGCGCTGCCGCATGCCATCGCCTCAGCCGCTATCGGGCTGGAGAAGTACCAGACCGACTGGTTCCGCATCGACCAGCACTACCGCTGGTTCACCTACGCCCTTCAGACCGCCGACTTCCAGAAGCCGCTCGAAGTGCTCAAGGCTGAGGTCGATAAGCAGTACGCCAACAAGTACCTCTACGACTTCGGCGGGCGCTGGCAGCAGGCTCTTGAGCCCATGAGCGAGTGGAAGTCCGCTGCGCTCGCGCCGCAGGCGAAGTTCTTCAACCGTCACGTCGCTCCCATAGTCAAGGACGGACGCACCAAGGTGGTCGTGATCATCTCCGACGGCATGCGCTACGAGATCGCCGAGGAACTCGCGTCGATGATCCGCAGCGAGAACCGGTTCGACGCCTCACTCTCGGCCGTGCTCGGCTCGCTGCCGAGTTACACCCAGCTCGGTATGGCGTCGCTGCTCCCGCAGTCGAGCCTGGAACTCGACCCCGAGGGCCTGCCGGTGCTCGCGGACGGGAAGCCGACGAACGGAACCGCGAACCGCGACAAGGTCCTGCAAGCGGTCAAGGGGCACGCCATCACGGCAGCCGAGGTCCTGGCCATGCCGGGGAGCGAGCTTCGCGAGCTGTATACGAAGCACCAGGTCTTCTATGTCTACCACGACCGCATCGACGCCGCGGGCGACAAGGCCCCGACGGAGCGGACCGTCTTCGAGGCCGCCGAGGAGACCCTCCGCGAGCTGCTGCTCCTCGTGAAGAAATGGACCAACGCGAACGCGACGAACATCCTGATCACCGCCGACCACGGGTTCCTCTACCAGGACATCCCTCTGGAGCAGGCTTACTACGTCTCGGAGACTCCCCAGGGTGACGCGGTCACCAAAACCAATCGTCGCTACGTGATCGGCCGGTCGCTGAAGCCGTCCCCGTCCTTCATGACATTCACCTCGGCCCAAGCTGGACTCGCGGGAGACCTCGACATCCAGATCCCCAAGTCGATCCACCGCATCCCGCAACCCGGCGCCGGCACCCGCTACGTCCACGGCGGTGCCTCACTCCAGGAGATCGTCGTCCCGGTGATCGCGGTCAACAAAAAGCGCAAGAGTGACGTCCGTGCGGTCAACGTCGACCTCATGCCCGAGACCGACAAGATCACCACAGGACAGCTCGCGGTCAAACTCCTCCAGCGCGAGGCCGTCACGGACAAGATTCAACCGCGCCAGGTCCGGCTCGGCCTCTACGTCGGCGACACGCTGATCTCCGACCAGCCCGTCCTCACCTTCGACAGTGCATCCGATGACCAGCGCGATCGGTACCAGAAGGCCGTGCTCTACCTGACCCAGGACGCCGACCAGTACAACAATCGGCCCGTCGAGCTGCGGCTCGAAGAGCCGATTCCGAACACGACACAGTGGAAGTCGTTCTCGAAGGGGAACTACACGATCAAGCGGTCGTTCACGACGGACTTCGACTTCTAGGAGAGCCATGACGAACCTCGAGGATGCTCTCGGCGAGATCGACGTCCTCGCCGCTGCTGAGGCGACCGACGCCGCCCCGGCGAAATCCGCGCTCGACGACAAGATCAACGAGCACTTCGCCGGTGCCGTCGTGCGTAAGGACCTTGTCAAGGCAGTCCGCGGCAACGCCGTGGTGCCGTCGTACGTCCTGGAATACCTACTGGGCCAGTACGCCGCGTCGGACGACGAGGCGACGATCCAGGCCGGGATCGACAGCGTTCGCCAGATCCTTGCGACCCACTACGTCAACCGCAACGAACACATGCTTGTGAAGTCGGAGATCCGCCGCAAGGGCCGCCACCGCGTGATCGACAAGGTCACGGTCACGCTCAACGAGAAGAACGACGTCCACGAGGCGGAGTTCGAGAACCTCCAAGTCAAGGGCGTCATCATCGACGACGTCACGGTCAAGCAGAACCCCAAGCTCCTCGTTGGCGGTGTCTGGTGCATCTGCGACATCGAGTACTTCCACTCCGACGACCAGCGCGTCGTGCCCTGGATCCTCGGCAGCCTCAAGCCCATCCAGGTCGCCGGCGTCGATATTGACCACTACTACGAGGCGCGCGAGGCGTTCACGACCGAGGAATGGATCGACCTGCTCATGCAGTCGATCGGCCTCAACCCCGAGCAGTTCAACGAGCGCGGCAAGCTCATCGCCCTGACCCGCCTGATCCCGTTCGTCGAGCGCAACTACAACGTCGTCGAACTTGGTCCCAAGGGCACTGGCAAGTCGCACACGTTCAGTGAGTTCTCCCCCAACGGCATCCTCATCTCCGGCGGCGAGGTCACCGTCGCGAAGCTGTTCGTCAACAATGCGAGCGGCCGCATCGGCCTGGTCGGCTACTGGGACTGCGTTGCGTTCGACGAGTTCGCCGCCAATCGGCGCACCGACCAGAACCTGGTCAACGTCATGAAGAACTACCTCGCCAACAAGTCGTTCTCGCGAGGGACGAGCATCTACGGAGCCGAGGCCTCGATGGCCTTCATCGGCAACACGACGCACACCGTGCCCTACATGCTCAAGAACAGCGACCTGTTCGACGAGCTGCCCGACGCCTACCGCGACCCGGCTTGGCTCGACCGCATCCACCACTACATCCCTGGCTGGGAAGTCGCGCCGATCCGCTCGGAGATGTTCTCTACGGGGTTTGGCTTCGTTGTTGACTACCTCGCCGAGATTCTACGTGCGAAGCGGTCTGATGACTTCTCGGACAAATACAATAACTTTTTCACGGTCGACAACTCGATCTCGACGCGCGACCAGGACGGCATCCGCAAGACCTTCTCCGGGCTGATGAAGCTCGTGCACCCGACGGGCGAGGCCAGCCAGGAAGAGGTCCGCGCACTGCTGGTGTTCGCGATCGAGGGCCGCAAGCGTGTCAAGGACTCGATCCTGCGGATCGATGCCACGATGCGCGACACCCCCGTCAATTTCCGGTACTCCGACCGGGCGGGCGTGTGGCACGAAGTGGCGACTCTCGAAGAGAACCAGTACCCGCAACTGTACCGGCGAGACTGGGACGCAATGCCCGACGGCGACGGTGAATCAGGTGAAGGCGCGCCTACGGCACCCCATCCGGCACCGGCCGCCGCGCCATCGACCGCTTCCTCGACGGCTGCTCCGGACGTGCCCGCGGAGCCCGCACCCTCACCGTTGACCGAGGGGCATCGGGACTTCACCGCCGGCCAGAGGGGAGTCTCCTACGAATCCCTCCTCCTGCCTTACCTTCGCGGCGCATCCAAGACCATGATCACAGACCCCTACATCCGGATGCCCCATCAGGGACGCAATCTCGCGGACCTGCTCAGCCTTCTAGCCGCTGCCAAGGACGACGCCGAGGAGATCGACGTCGTGCTCGTCACCACAGAAGAACCCAACGTTGAGTTCAAGCAGCGTCAACTACTAATGCTCAAGTCGATAAAGGACGCGTCCGACGCGGTCGGCATCCGCCTCGCCGTGCGGCTCGATGACACGATTCACGACCGCCGCATCGAGACCAACCATGGCTGGCGCATCGACCTCGGCAAGGGCCTCGACATCTGGCAGAAGCCGAGCGACAACCCATTCGACTTCGGCCGCAACCGCCAGGAATTCCGCCTTATCGGATCGGCGTTCACCGTCCACTTCGTGAAGATCCCCCTAGCGTCCGACCTGGAGGTAGCACAGTGACGCAAGTGCGCATCAACGGCGGCGCGCAGCAGCCCGTGTCCGATGCTCACCCCAACCGGCTCCCACCTGCCTCGGGCTGTCCCTAAACGGGACGGGTCTGGTCTTCGCGGGTTTGTCGGTCTTGTAGTCGAACGAGTTGTCAAAGACGCGCATGGTTGCAGTGTATGTGATCGTAAATTACTGAAATGGGACATCAATACACCAACGCTGCTCTCAGTGACCCCTTGCGCTGTGAAGCACCATCAGACGTCAGGCGGGGGTGTGGCAGGGCCGTCAGCCTCGGGCCGACCGCGCTCCGATCGCCGCCTCAGCACCCGTTAGCGAGGCCCGGGCCCCTCGCCCACCGGGATGCATCAGGCGCGGGGCGAATGCGACCGTGACGGGCCGCTCGGGGCGCAGCGCTGTCCCGTCGCGATCTCCCGCGCCACCCGCTTCGCGATCGTCCCGACGTACCCGGTGGAACACGTAGCCCACGAACCGCAGGCCCGGGACCACCTCACGGCCGGTGCCGTCCCGCGGCAGGCCGCGCTCGTCCAGCACCCCGAGGCCGCCGACCAGGTCCTCCAGGCCGGTCCGGTACCCCGTGGCGGCGATCACCGCGTCGGCGGGCTCGCGCCGGCCAGGACCACGCTGTCGCCGTCGAGCCCGACCACCGCGGAGACGCACCCGATTGCCCCGCCGGAAATGTCCTCGAAGACCTCCGCGTCGACGCTCGCCGGCGTCACGCCGCGGCTCCTGATCGAGGCCATGGCGCCCTCGACGGGGCGGGGCAGCCCATAGGCGCTGAGATCCCCGCCCGTCCTGCGCTGGAGGGCGAAGAGCAGCCGATCCACGAGCGCGTCCGGGAGGTGCAGGAGCAGCGGGACCGGCAGGTCGCCCGGCAGGCCGTTGAGTTCCCACAGGAGGATGTTGAGCGGGGTGCGCACGGCCAGCAGCACCCGCCGGGCACCGCCGGCGGCGAGCTGGTGGGCGATCTCCATCCCGCTGGTGCCGGCGCCGGCGACCAGCACCGTGCGCCCCACGAAGGGCGCGGGATTGCGGTAGGCCGAGGAGTGCAGGACCTCGCCGTCGAAGGCCTCCTCGGTGGCCCAGGCCGGCAGCTTCGGTCATTTGAGGGCGCCGGTGGCGACGACCACGTGCTCGGCGTGCCGCTCGCCGGCCGAGGTGCTGACGCACCAGCCGCTGTCGGGGCGGATCCGGGAGTCCTCCACACCGGTCTCCACTGCCAGGTCGCGGTCGGCGGCGTAGCGCTGCAGATAGGCGATGTACTGGTCCCGGGCGGGGAGCCGGCCGTACTTGCGCGGGAAAGGCGTCCCGGGCAGCGCGGAGTGGCGCCGGAAGGTGTTGAACCGCAGGGTGTCGTAGCGTCCCGTCAGGGCGGCGCCGGGTTGCGGGCCGCGCTCGAGCACGGTGGCCAGCACGTCCCGGGCATGCAGCTCGGCGGCGGTGGCCAGGCCCGCCGGGCCCGTCCAGCACCACACCACCCCGCACATCCGCTGCAGGCGCAGCTCCTCGGGGAACGGCGGGGCGGGCGGGACGATGTGGAAGGCGAAGAACCCGATGAGGGCCTCCGGTGCGGAGGGCAGGAAGGCGCGGTACCAGCGCAGCAGCTCCGCGGCCTGCTCGACCGGCCACAGCATGGGCCTGCCCACGATCGTGTCGACGGGATGGAGCCGGAAGGTGAACGCGGTGACCACCCCGACGTTGCCCCGCCGCCGCGCGGCGCCCAGAACCGGTTCGGATGGTGCTCGTCGTCGGCCGTCACGAGGCCGCCGCCGGGCCGGGCCTGCCCGGGGCCGTCCAGGCGGCGGCTGCCCGCCGCTCGGCGTCCCGGCCCAGGGGCCGGGTGCCCCGGCCCCGGAGGCGCCGCTCCAGCGCCAGCAGGATCGTGAGCAGGACCACCGCCACGATGGCCTACCACTCGCCCTCCACCACCCCGAGGTTGCCCGCGGCGTTCCAGGCGGCGTGCTGGATGCCGATGGCCAGCACGTTGCCGCCGGTGTCGAGCAGGTGCAGGCCCCGCAGGTACCGGTAGACGGGCGGGAGCAGGACGAGCAGCGCGAAGTTCCGGGCGGTCTCCCCGCTCCAGCCCTCGGCCAGGTAGAGCGGCAGGTGGACCGCTGCGAAGGGCAGCGCGGTGAGCACCGCCGCGAGCGCCAGGCCGTGCCGGGCGGTGAGCCGGGACTGGAGGAAGCCGCCCCAGGCGGTCTCCTCCCACAGGTTGAGCACCAGTGCCCCGTAGACGAGGGTGGTGAACAGGTACCACCCCGCCTCGGCCGCCCAGCCGGCCGGCGGGGCGCGCAGGGAACCGGTCGCCGCCGCCAGGGCCAGGGTGAGCACCGGCATGCCGAGCAGGACCACGGCCCAGCGTCCCACGCCGAAGCGCCAGGCGAAGGCCCGCCCCAGCAGCCGCCGGATGCCGCCCGGCCCGTCGGCCAGGCGAGTGACCAGCAAGGCCGAGCCCAGCAGGGCGACGTAGGTCATGACCAGCAGGAACGGCTCCATCGGGAGGCCGGCGAGCAGAGGGACCGTCAGCGCCGCCCAGCCCAGGCCCAGGGCCAGGAGGAGGAACACCGTCACGGGCCGGCGCCGGGCCGGAGAGCCGCCCCGGGACGGGCGGGACGGATCGGGTCGATGGGCCATGGAGTGCTCTCCTCCGGCCTGCTTCCAGGGTCTGGCCTGTGGTGGCGCGCCCTCGCGCGTGTCTCTCACAGTGCGCGCCAGGGAGGACGGAGGCAAGGGCGGACGCAGGGAAGCGGTTGTGTGTCACCGGCGGCCGTGCGCGGCTCGTGAGCCGCCTCCGTCCGGAGCGCCGGGCCCGGCTGACGGCCCGGCCGGGCGCTCTCAACAGCGAGGCGCCGCCCGGAGCTCTCCGGGCGGCGCCTCGCGGTCGCCTCGGGTGCCGCGGCGCGGCGGCTGCGCTACAGCGCGCCGTTCTCCCACGGGCCGGTGACGGCGTAGGTGATGCCGGGGCTCTGCACGTTGAAGAACAGGATCCGGCCGTCCGGGCTGAACGTGGCGCCGGCCAGTTCACTGGTGTTGGGGGAGTTCAGCTCCGCCACGTCGAAGATCCGGCCCTCGGTGGTGACCCCGCGCAGCAGGTCCTTGCCGCCGCCGTCCTCGCACAGCACCAGGCCGCCGGTGTTCGGGGACACGCAGAGGTTGTCCGGGGCCTGCAGCACCTCCGGGTCGGTCGACTCGTAGACCAGCACGAGCTGGCCGCCGGAGTTGCCGCGGGGGCGGTACTCCCACACCTGGCCGAGTCCGGCGTCGCCGCCGCTGGTGGAGTTGATGTAGATCGAGCCGTCGCCGTACCAGGCGCCCTCGAGCCGGGCGAAGACCGCGCCGCCCTGCTGGTGGCCCTGCTTGAACACGGCCAGGGTGTCGGTGCTGTCCGGGTCCGGGTCCGCGATGTCGACCCACTCGACCGGCAGCGGCTTGCCGACGCGCTGGCTGTAGCGGGTGTCGTACTGCGGCTGGTCCTTCACGGCCAGCAACTGCAGCCGCCCGCCGGCGGCCAGCCGGTCGCGGTCGTTCGGGAGGAACCGGTAGAACCCCGAGGTGCCGCGGTCCTCCGTCTCGTAGACGATGCCGGTCTTGGGGTCGATCGCAACGGCCTCGTGGGTGAACCGGCCCATCGCCTTCAGCGGCACCGGGTCAACCGGCGCGGTCGCGTCCGCGGGGACCTCGAACACGTAGCCGTGCGGGTGCGCCACGTCCAGGCCGGTGAAGGTCTCCTCGCAGGTCAGCCACGTCCCCGCCGGGGTGGGGCCGCCGGCGCAGTTGCGGATGGTGCCGGTCAGGGACGGGTAGGTGCTGACCAGCGCCATGGTGGCGGGGTCGAAGACCATGTTGGTGGTGCCGCCGGCGGCGTTCGGGTTGTAGCTGCGGGCGCCGAAGGCCGGTCCCTCGGCCTGCTCGTGGTTGCGCACCAGGCGGATCGTGCCGTTCTCGCCCTCGAAGGCGGCCATGCCGTCGTGCTTGCCGGGCGTCGGCGTGCCGTCGCTCATGGGCGTGCCGGTGTGGCCGAAGGCCACGTAGGAGAAGCCGGCCGGCAGCAGCAGCTCGCCGCCCGGTGCCGGCCGCAACGGCCCGTAGCCGCCGTTGTCCGGCGCCTGCATCGTGTCGTCACCGCGCGCACGCCCCTGGGCGGCGTGCGCGGTGTTGCCCATCAGCGCGGACAGGGCGGCGGCGGCGCTCATCGCCCCGCCGGCCTTGAGGAGTCCGCGGCGTCCTACGGGGGTCATGGCCTGGGTCTGTGCTGTCGTCATCTCGGTGCTGTCCTCACGGGTCGGTCGGCTGCTTCCGGAGACCGACTCCAGCAGGGGAAGTCGAACAGCGGACCAGCACGCCGTGAATGCCCCGCGTCGAGCACATGGCGGCCTTGTTCACGATCGAGAACGGAGATGGTCGGGGTCCGCCGGGTTCCCTGCCCGCAGACTCCGAGCCACGCCGCAGGCGGCTGACGACGTCGGGTCCGCTCGCCGGCCTCGCTCTCCTCGTAGGCTGGATCGCATCCGAGACGGGCAGGAGGCCGAGGTGGCCGAGACAACGGTGGACGACGTGCTGGCCGAGCTGGCCGCGCTCGAGGACCCCCGGGTGTGCGCCGTGAACGAGCGGCACGGCGACGACCACGGGGTGAACCTGACCAAGCTGCGGGCGGTCGCGAAGCGGCTGAAGACGCAGCAGGACCTCGCGCGTCAGCTCTGGGAGACCGAGGACACCGCGGCGAGACTGCTGGCTCTGTTGATCTGCCGCCCGAAGGCGTTCGAACGCAACGAGCTGGCCGCCATGGTGCGCGAGACGCGCGTCCCCAAGGTGCACGACTGGTTCGTGAACTACGTGGTGAAGAAGAGCCCGCACGCCGAGGACCTGCGATTGGCGTGGATGGCCGATCCGGATCCCGCGGTTGCGAGCGCCGGCTGGGCGCTGACCTCCGACCGCGTGGTGAAGAAGCCCGAGGGCCTCGACCTCGCCGGTCTGCTCGACGTCATCGAGGCGCAGATGAGAGCCGCCCCGGAGCGCCTGCAGTGGGCGATGAACACCTGTCTGGCGCAGATCGGGATTGAACACCCCGAGCACCGGGCCCGTGCCCTCGAGATCGGGGAGCGCCTGGAGGTGCTCAAGGACTACCCGACGCCACCGAACTGCACCTCGCCGTTCGCGCCCGCCTGGATCGCCGAGATGGTGCGCCGGCAGGACAATCCGTAGCAGTACCGCGCTCGAGGGCGTGCCGTGGTCTCCGGCGGTCGTCCGGGGCCGCACGGGGCGGTGCCTGGACGGCATCCCGACGACGACGAGGCGCAACACCGGCCCCGCGGTGGGGCTAGCGTGAGGTGAGCGCGGTCATGCTGCGCTCACCAGTCCCGCCGTGAAAGGCCCTGCATGTTCCTCCGCTCCGGAGCCGCGCCCCGCCGTCGTCCCGTGCTGTCCGCGAAGGCGGCGTTCTGGGTGCAGGCGTCCGTGCTGGTGGTGGTCATGGCCGCCTCCAGCGCGCCCAGTCCGCTGTATCCGCTGTACCAGGACCTGTGGGGCTTCCCGCCGGTCGTGCTGACCGTCATCTTCGCCGCGTACGTGGTGTCCCTGCTCGCCGCGCTGCTCACGGTGGGGGCGCTGTCCGACCACCTCGGGCGCCGACCGGTGCTGCTGGTCGCCCTGGTCCTGGAGATCGCCGCGATGGCCGTGTTCGTGCTGGCGGACAGCGAGGCGACCCTGGTGGTGGCGCGGCTGGTCCAGGGCGTGGCGACGGGCACGGCGACCGGGGCGCTGGGCGCCTATGTGATCGAGCTCGAACCGGAGGAGCGCCGGGGGCTGGGGACCGTGATCACCGGGGCGGGGCCGGTCCTGGGCCTGGCTGGTGGCGCGGTGGCCTCGAGCCTCATCGTCGCGGCCGCCCCGGGAATGATCGACCTCATCTTCCTCGTGCTGCTGGGGCTGCTGGTGCTGCAACTCGTGGGCACGGCGCTCGGCCCCGAGACCGTGGAACGTGCCCCCGGGGCGCTGGCCTCGCTGCGTCCGCGCGTCTCCTTTCCCGCCCCAGGTGCGCCGCTCGGCGGTGTGGGTGCTGCCCGCCACGGCCGCGTGCTGGTCCCTGGGCGGTCTGATCATCTCCCTGGGGCCCAACCTGGTCCGCTCGCTGACCGGGGCGGACTCCGTGGTCCTCACCGGTCTCGTGGTCGCGGCGCTGACGGGCACCGGCGGGATCGCGATCCTCCTGTTTGGCCGGACGGCGCCGGAGCGGGTGCTCGCCGTGGGCATGAGCGTCCTGGTGGTGGGCATGGCCGCCACGATCGCCGCACTCGTCGTCGGGTCCGTGGGGCTGTACTTCGCCGCGACCGTGGTGGCCGGCGTTGGCTTCGGCACCGGCTTCCTCGGGGTGCTGCGCACGCTCCTGCCCCAGGCGGCACCGCACGAGCGGGCGGGGCTGCTCTCGGCGATCTACGTGGTCAGCTATCTCTCCCACAGCATCCCGGCGGTGGCGGCCGGTGCCGTCGCCGGTGAGGTCGGTCTGGTGCCCACGGCCGTCGGTTACGCCGGGCTGGTCATGGTGCTGGCCGTGTTCGTGCTCCTCGGCCTCCTGCGGAACCACCCGCGCCGTTCATGACCTCCGGCGGTGGTGGAGGACGAGCAGCCGTGCGTAGCCGTCCGTGAGGTGGTCGATGAGATCCACCTTCAGGTACTCGTGCTCCGAGATCCGGCGCACGGTGTGCAGGGAGATCCCGTCGTACTGCACGGGGTGGGGCAGCTCGCCCCGCCCGCCGGGAGGCTCCACGTCCAGGCGCCAGGCGTCCAGGTCCTTCTGCGGCGTGGGGTCGTGCAGCGGCGTGCGGGTCCACAGCCGGCCGTCCGTGCCGACGACGAGGCCGCGGACGACGTGCCACCCGTAGCCGCACGCGACCCGGGAGAACGCGTGGCCGACCAGGCGATAGCTCCGGGCGCCGTGGGGGACGTGCACGAGCTTGGCCGGTTTCAGGCCCTCTCTGCGCAGCAGCTCGCTCGCCTCGACCCCGACCTTCCGCACCTCGTCCAGGGCCCGCTCCAGGCCGGCCTCGCGTGCACCGCGGCCGTGCGGGGTGCGGCGGCGCGGCTGCGGCTCATGCAGTGCCCGGGCGGCAGCGCGGGTGCGCCGTTCGTCCTCGATGCTCATGCCAGCCCCTTGCCTCAGTGGCCTCGATTCTATGTGGGCCACGTCACTCAGCGGGTATTTCTGACGGGGCGGTGCGCGTGGTCCTCCGCCGGATCTCGCGTCGGTCGCCGCCGGTGCCGAGGGTGGACGTCCGGTCCGGTCACCCCGGGCCGTCGACCGAGGCTCCCTGGCCGCGGCTGCGCGGTGCTGTCCACTCGGCGGCCGCGCGGCGTTCGGCGTCCCGGCCGAGGGGCCTCGTGCCCCGGCCTCGGACGCGGCGCTCCAGCGCCACCAGGAGCGTGAGCAGCGCGACCGCCACCAGCACCTGCCACTCGCCGTCGACCGCTCCGAGGCTTCCGGCGGCGTTCCAGGAGGTGTGCTGGATGCCGATGGCCAGCACGCTGCCGCCCGTGTCCAACAGGTGCATGCCCAGCAGGTACCGGTAGACGGGAACGAGCAGGAAGAGCAGCGCGAGGTTTCCGGCGGTCTCCGCGCTCCACCCCTCGGCCAGGTACAGCGGCAGGTGGATCGCGGCGAACGGCAGGCCGGTGAGCAGCGCGGCGACCAGCAGTCCGTGCCGGGCGGTCAGCCGGGACTGGAGGAACCCGCCCCAGGCGGTCTCCTCCCACAGGTTCAGCACCAGCGCCCCGTAGACCAGGGTGGCGAACAGGTACCACCCCGCTTCGGCCGCCCAGCCGGCCGGCGGGGCGCGCAGGGAACCGGTGGCCGCGGCCAGGGCCAGGGTGAGCACCGGCATGCCCAACAGGACCACGGCCCAGCGGGCTGCGCCGAAGCGCCAGGCGAAGGCCCGCCCCAGCAGCCGGCGGACCGCGCCCGGCCCGTCCGCCAGACGAGTCACCAGCAGGGCCGAGCCCAGCAGCGCGACGAAGTTCACGAACAGCAGGAACGGCTCCATCGGGACCCCTGTGAGCGCGGGAACCGTCAGGGCCGCCCAGCCCAGGCTCAGGGCCAGGACGAGGAACACCGTGACGGGCCGGCGCCGGGCCGGCGAAGGGCTCCGGGGGCGGTGGCCGGTGTCCTCGGGGTCCGGGACGGACATGGTCATGGTGTTCCTCCCGACCGGTGCATGCCGTCCGCACCCGGGGACGGGAGATCCCACCGCCGCGTGCGCGGGCGGTGCTGATCGTCGTCGTGGCGCGCCCTGGTGCGTGACTCTCACAGTGCGCGCGGGAAAGGACGGGAGCAAGGGGGAGCGGCCGGGGAGCACTTGTGTGTCGCCGCCAGCCGACGATGATGGGGAAGGCACGGCCACGCGCGGTCCGTCCGCAGCCGGACCGGGATCGCTTCCGAGCCCGGAGATCCGATCGAGTGGTTGCCACGACGCATAGGAGGCCTCGGATGACCCGCACCGTCTTCTACACCGCCACCACCCTGGACGGCTACCTCGCCGACGAGCAGGACTCCCTGGAGTGGCTGTTCCGGCAGGACTCCGATCCCGAGGGCCCGTTCCGCTACGACGAGTTCATCGCCGGGACCGGGGCCGTCGTGATGGGCCGCACGACCTTCGAATGGGTCCGCGCGCACCTGCAGGCCTCCGGCGAGGACTAGCCCTACGACATGCCCACCTGGGTGGTCACCCACACCGAGCTGCCGGGGATCGCCGGGGCCGGCCTCCGCTTCGCCCAGGGGGAGGTGGCACCGATCCACGCCGCCCTCGCGGAGGCCGCCGGTGGGAAGGACATTTGGGTCGTCGGCGGCGGCGACCTGGCCGCCCAGTTTGCCGAGGCCGGACTGCTGGACCAGCTCATGGTCTCCATCGCGCCGGTCACGCTCGGGGCGGGCCGCCACCTGTTCCCCCGCCGGTTCGACCTGGAGCTGACGGACGTGGCCCGCAACCGCGCGTTCGTCTGCGCGACCTACCGCGTGGTGGCCCCGATGGCGCCCTCGGGCGGAGGACCGGCCTCCTGAACCCGCAGGGGCTCAGATCTCGATGCGGTGGGCCTCCCGCAGGTTCACGAAGCGCTCGGGGTTCGAGGTCAGCACGATCACCTGGGTCCGCTCCCCGGCGGTGGTGATGGCCGAGGCCAGCCGGCGGAGCCGCTGGGGGTCGGAGTGGCCCAGGGCGTCGTCGAACAGCACCGGCACCCCGTCCTCCGGGTCCACGAGCAGCGCGGTGGCGAGCCGGATGAGGATCACCAGCTGCTCCTTGGCCCCGGTGGAGAGGGCGGAGAAGGGCAGCCAGTCGCCGTCGAGCTTGCGCTGCTCCACCTCCAGGGACCCGCTCACCTGCACCTCGAAGTCCGGGCCGTAGACCGACCTGCCGAGGTGCTCCACCTCGGTGCGGAACGGTTGGACGTACTGGGCGTGGGCGCGCTCGCGGTGCTCCAGCAGCGTCCGCTCCAGGAGCAGGGCGGCCTCGGCCCGCCGCTCGATCCCGGCGAGGTGGCGCCGGGCGGCCTCGAGCCGCGTCTCGGCCTGGTCGTGGGCCAGCTGCACCCGGTCCCGGCCCATGCCCTCGAGCCGGCCCGCCAGGGACTGGTGGCGGCCCCGCCGCTCGCCCAGCAGCGTCTCGAGCCCCGTGATCTCGTCCGCGACGTGCTGCTGGTCGGCGAGCACCCGGTCCGCGTCGAGACCGGCGAGGGCCGCCTCGTGCCCGTCGATCTCCGCCTGGACCGCGGCCAGCGCCTCGGCCGCCGCGGTGACGGCACGGTCGAGGTCCTCGTCCGGGACCTCGCGGCGGGCGTCCTCGAGCCGGGCCCGGGAGCCGGCGAGGGCGCGCTCCTGCTCGAGCGCGGCGCCCTGGAGGGAGTGCAGCGTCGTCTGGGCGGACTGGAGGGCGGACCGGGCCGCCTCGGCGGCGGCCTCGGCATGGAGCGCGGCGTCCTCGGCGTCGTTGAGGGCGGCCTCGGCGGACTCGACCGTCTCCTGGGCGGCGCCGGCGGTCTCCGGCAGCGGGGCGTCGTCGTCCCGCCGGTCGCCGTACTGCTCGATCGAGGCGGCGAGACTGTCCCGGTCGTCGCGCAGGCGGCTCTCGTCCTCGCCGTCGAGCAGGCGGTCGCGCTGGGCCACGGCCTCGCGCACCTGCTGCGCCAACTCCTGGGCGGCGCGCCACTGGGTGCGGGCCTCGGCGACCGAGTCGACCCCGTGCCGCGCCAGCAGCGCGGTGAACCTCTCGCGGGCCGTGCGGGCGGCGTCCCGGCGGGCCGCGATGCCCTGCTCCGGGAAGACCCGCAGCCGCCACTCGCCGGGGATCTCGATCTCGACCTCGTCCGTCACCGGGACGGACCACGGCTCCTCGGGGGCGATCTCCTCGGTGCTGTCGCCGCGGGTGATCGGGCGGGCGCGGCCCAGGGCGGTCAGCTCCACCCGGGCGCTGCCGGCCGCCAGCTCCGCCTCGGCCTTCTCCGCCGCCCGCTCGGCCCGCTCCAGCTCGTCCAGGACGCCCTCGTCGATCTCCGTGCCGGGACGGGACCGCAGCTCGGCCAGCTGCGCCCGGACCGCCTCGAGCGAGTCCAGGATCTCGAGCACGCGGCGGTGGCGCTCGACGTCGTCCAAGTGCTTCCGGTCCTCCCGGGCGGAGCGGTGGGCCGCCCGGGCCTCCTGCACGGCGGCCTGGGCCGCGGTCCGGCGCTCCTCGGCCTCCCCGGTGTGCTCGCGCACCGGCGCGAGCTCCTGCTCGCAGGACCGCAGGTCCTCGGCCAGCGCCGCGCTGCGCTCCTCGTCGGCGGTCAGCGCGGCCACGAACTCCGCGCGACGGGCCGAGCGCTCCCGGGCGCGGTCGAGCTCGCCCTGGGCGGCGTCCTTCCGGCGCTGGGCCTCCTGCCGCTGCCGCTGGACGGCCTCGATCTCCCCGGCGGCACGGTCCAGCTCCGCCTTCTCCGCCCGGGCCGTCCCGAGCTTCCGGCCGGTGGCGGCGATCTCCTCCGTGAGCTCGGCGAGCTCCTCCTCGACCACCGCGATGCCCCGCAGCTCCTCGGCGGCCTCCGCGGCCGCGGTCCCGGCCGCACGGCAGTCGGTCTCGGCCTGGAGGTACTTGGCGTTCTTCTTCCGCGTCGAGGTCCAGTACCTGTCGCACTCCGCGCTCACGCGCTCCAGGAGGGAGGCGACCTCGCGGTCGTCGCCCTGGGCCTGGCCTGCGTGGCACTCCAGGGCCCGGCGCAGCGCCGCGCTGTCGGTGAGGGCGTTCTGGGTCAGCCCGCCGGCCTGCATGAAGCGCAGGGCCTTCCACAGCGCGGTGTCGGCCCCGCCCCACAGCTGCTCGGCGGCGTCATGGGCCTCGCGGCTCGTGAGCTTGTGGCCGCTCCGGGGGCCCGAGATGTACTCCAGGGTCGTGGACGGCCGCTTCAGCCACTGCTTGGTGTAGACCACGCGGGTGGTCCCGATCGAGAACTCCGCCTCCACCAGGACGGGCACGTCCCGGCCGGCGGGCTTGGCCTCGGCGATCTTCTTGTGCCGGCTGCTGTCCGGGAGTTCGATCAGCGCGTCCAGGGCGTCGATCATCGAGGTCTTGCCGATCTCGTTGCGGCCGGTCAGCACGACGACCCCGGCGTCGGGGAAGTCGACCTCGCGGGCGGTCACGCCGCGGAAGTTCTCCAGCTTGAGACGGTGCAGCTTCATCGGGTCGCTCCTCCCACGAGGCGGTACAGGAGCCGGAGCGCGTCCCCGGCGGCGGGCGCGTCCTCGGACTCCGAGGCGGCCAGTTCGCGCAGCTCGGTCACGGCGTCGGCGGCGTACCCGCCGACGTCCAGGTCCTCGAACTCGTGCTCGTCCGGGATCACCACCAGGTCGGTGTGCCGCTCCCACGCGTTGAGGCTCGCGAAGATCTCCGCCTGCTGCTCGAGCAGACCGTCCAGCTCCGCGGACTCGGAGAGGTTCAGGGTGCCGGTGAAGACGGTCTTGAGGATGATCCGCTCCTTCGGGGTGAGGGCGGCGAGCTCGGCCCGCAGCGTCCCGACGTCGTCGGCGCCGTCGAGCTGCCGGGCGAGGACGCGGTGCTCCCACTGGCCCACCTCGTGGGAGGTGACGTCCACGGTGCTCCCGTCCAGCGCCACCTCGAGCACGTGGCCGCGGCCGTGCTCGCGGAAGCCCGTGGACTCGTGGGTGCCGGAGTAGTGGATGGCGCCGCGGTCGTCCTCGGGCCAGCGGATGTGCCGGTCGCCCAGCGCCACGTAGTGGACCGCCCCGCGGGCCAGGGCCTCGTCCAGGGGCGCGCGGCGCACGGTCACCTGGGAGGTGCGGTCCGGGTCCAGCTCGTCGAGCATCCCGTGGCCGACGACGACGCGCAGCGTCCCGTCCGGTTCCAACCCTTCCAGGGCCGGGGCGACCGGGTCCGCGTCGGGCCGCTTGCTGCGCCAGGGCGCGGCCACGAGCTCGACGCCCTGGGCGACCGGCCAGGGGCCCACCTCGTCCAGGAGGACGACGTTGTCCGGTTTCGCGCCGACGAACGCGTCCTGGGCGTAGATCGACCCCGGCCCGAGCGGGTCGTGGTTGCCGGGCAGCAGGTACACCGGCAGCCCCACCGAGCCCATGGCGTCCAGGGCGCGCCCGACGTCCCGGCGGCTGAGGTTGGCGTGCTCGAAGACGTCGCCGGCCACCACCACGAACGCGCATCCCCGGGCGCGGGCCAGCTCCCCGATGCGGCGGATCGTCTCGACCCGGTCGCCCGTGTACCGGGACTGGGCCTCGCCCTCGAGGTAGTGCCGGGTCATGCCGAGCTGCCAGTCGCTCGTGTGGAGGAATCGGATGCTCGTCATCGAGGCTCCTCGTGCGGTCGGGGGGTGCTCTCCCAGGGGGTGGGTCCAGTGCCACGCTATCGGGATCGGCGGACACCGAAGGCCCCGGCACCCCGGACCGCCGGCGTGTGCTTCGATGGGGCTCATGGAGCCGAGCAACCGGAACGACCTGTGGGCGGCCGTCCACGCCGAGCGCGCGCGCCTGGCCGAGGACCTGGCCGGCCTGGACGAGACGCAGTGGGCGGCGCCGTCCCTGTGCGGGCGGTGGACCGTGGAGGACGTCGTCGCGCACCTGACCGCGGCCGCGAGCATCGGCCGGCTCCGCTGGCTCCGGAGCGTGCTGGGCGCCCGCTTCGACTTCGACCTGCACAACCAGCGCCGCCTCGAGGAGCACCGGGGCGCCACCCCGGCCGAGACGCTCCAGCGGTTCCGCGCTGTGGGCGCGAGCACGAAGGCGCCCTCCAAGGACACCGCGGCGTGGCTGGGGGAGGTCGTGGTCCACGGCCAGGACGTCCGCCGCCCGCTGGGGCTGCCGCGCACGCCGCCGGTCGGGACCGTGACCTCGGTGGCGCGGTTCTACGTGGGCAAGGACTTCGCGGTGCCCAGCCGCAGCGCCGCCCAGGGCCTCCACCTGGTGGCGACCGACGGTCCGTTCGAGTCCGGCGCCGGGCCCCTGGTCAGCGGGCCCACCCTGGCGATCGTCATGGCGCTGGCCGGCCGCGCGGCGTACTGCGACGACCTGACCGGTGAGGGCATCTCGATCCTGCGGTCCCGCTGCTCGCTCGCCTGAGCGCGTTTCTCCGAGCGCGTTTCTCCGAGCGCGGGACACCGGCGGTGCCCATGGGGCGCGGGGTGGAGCCGTCCGGAATGTCCGGATCTGTGGGACGGTCGTCCGTCCGGACGCTGGGCATTCCGCCACCGGTGGGAGAGAGTGAGGAGAGGACCGGCCGCGCGCCGGTCCCGCACGACACCACGCACCCGAGCAGAGGAGACACCTTGGCCGAGACCATCGCCGGCATCACCGTTCCGGACTCCGCCCTCGTCCGCGAGACCACCGAGCTGGTCCGGCGGGCCGCCGACGAGAGCCTGTTCAACCACTCCCGCCGGGTCTTCCTCTTCGGCATGCTCAAGTCCGCCGCGCGCGGACTCGAGGTGGACCCGGAGCTCGCCTACGTGGGCGCGATGTTCCACGACCTCGGGCTCACCGACGAGTACCGCACCCAGGACCAGCGCTTCGAGATCGACGGCGCCGCGGCGGCACAGGCGTTCCTGCGCGACCACGGCCGCTCCGCCGAGGAGGCGCGCAACGTGTGGCTGGCGATCGCCCTGCACACCACCCCGGAGATCCCGCTGCACCTGGAGCCCGAGGTCGCCGTGGTCACCCTCGGCGTCGAGACCGACGTGCTGGGCCTGGACCTGGACCAGATCTCCGAGGAGCACCGCGCGGAGGTCGTCGCCGCGCACCCCCGGCCGGACTTCAAGAACAAGATCCTCCGCGCGTTCTACGACGGCATGGCCGACCGGCCCGGGACCACCTTCGGCACCATGAACGACGACGTGCTCGCCCACTTCGACCCCGACTTCCACCGGGAGGACTTCGTGCGCATCATCCAGGAGAACGCCTGGCCCGAGTGAGCACCGCGGGGTCTCCGCAGCCCGGCGGAGACCCCGAGGGCTGCGAGCCCGCAACGGGGCGGTCACACCGTTGTGCCGTCCCCGAGCCGGGAGGAGCATGGAGTCCCGGCCCGCCGAAGCTCCAGGAGTTCCCGTGGCGTACAAGTTCTTCCCCCACATCCCCGTCGCCGACCTGGAGCGCTCGCGGTCCTTCTACCAGGCCCTGGGCTGGCGGACGGCCCCCGGCATGGCCGAGGGGCACAGCCTGATCCTGGACCTCGGGGAGGACTTCGGGGTCACGCTCGTCGAGCGGCGGTTCATGCAGCAGGCCGTCGGCGAGGACCAGGAGCTCGCGGATCCCCACCGGACGGTGAGCGGCAGCTTCGCCCTGCTCGTCGACATCCCCGAGGAGGTCGACGCCCTGGTCGAGCGGGCGGTCGCCGCCGGCGCCACCGCGGGGCACCGCGAGGACGACAGTTACACGAGCCACCGGGTATTCGCGGACCCGGACGGCCACCGGTGGAACATCGTGTGGGCGGACCCGATCGTGACGACCCGGGAGTGAGACCCGATCCGGACGACGAGCCCGGACGCACCGCGGCCGGAGGTCTCAGGTCGGAGCACCGCCCGGAGCAAGATTCACCAGATTCACAGGATTCACCGACGTTCACCGGGGTCGTGAACGGTGCGGGGGAGCGCCGGCATCCGGCCGGTCCGCCCGGCGCCGTCGTGCCCCCGCCCCGGCTCATCCGCGCCGGTAGGCGTGCCCCATCTCGGTGTGGGACCAGCGGGTCTCGATCCGGGCGTCGCCGCTGCGCCGCACGGCCTCGGCGGTCTCCCGGTCCAGCTCGGAGCGCCACTCCTCGATGGTGAGCAGGTCCGAGGAGCGCAGCAGCGGCTGCCGGTAGATGTTCAGGGCCCGGGTCACCTCGCCCTGTTCGAGAGCGGTCCTCAGCTGTGAGACGTCGCTGGTGACGGCGGCCGGATCGGCGAAGCGGTAGGGGCCGGTGGTGATCACCGCCCCGAGCCGGCGGCGGACCCGGTGGATCTCCGTGCGGACCGTGCCGGGGGTGCCGTGCTCGCCGTAGAGCTCGTAGGCCATCTCCTCGGCGCTCCACCCGCGCTCGCGCAGGCTCAGCAGCGCGAGGATCTCCGCCGAGCGCGTCGGCAGGGGGAACCAGTCCCCGCCGCCCACCCGGGCCGCAGCCGGCTCGGCGAGCAGGCGCAGCTCCAGGGACGGCGTGCCGGTCGTGCCGGCGGGGTGTCGTGAGTCCGTCCGGGCGGCGAGCAGCGTCTCGACGACGCGCGCGGCCGAGCGGACCAGGGCCCTGGTGTCCGGGGTGGCGGTGCCCCGCGGCCCGGACAGGTCGATGACGCCGAGCACCTCCCCGCTGCCCGGGTGGCGCACCGGGGCGGACGTGCAGTCCCAGGCGCTGTGGGACCGGGCGAAGTGCTCCGTGCCCCGCAGCTCCTCCGCGGTCCCGCTGCGCAGTGCCTGGGCGATCGCGTTGGTGCCCACGCCGTGCTCGTCCCAGCCGGCGCCCTCGACGAAGCCGAGCCCGTCGGCGCGTCCCAGCGGCGAGCGTCCCCCGCGCCGCCACAGCACGGTGCCGTCGGGGCCCGTGAGGACGGCGACCCGGGCCTCGGCGGCATCACGGACGACGCCCAGGAGGTCGGCGACGACGTCGACGTGCGCCCCCAGCGGGGAGAGCGCGCGCAGCTGCTCGACCTCGCGGTCCGGGAGCACCTCCCGCGGGCCGTCCAGGTCGCGAGACATGCCCCGGGCGGCGCACCGCTCCCACGCCGAACGCACCCGTTCCGGTGTCCTCGCCGATCCGCAGCTGTCCACAGCGCGCTCCTCCGTCCTCTGCGCCCGTCCCGACGTCACCGGGTCCGTCACGGCGTCCGTCCTGATGCAACGCCGGGGAAACCCCCTCGGCCCCACAGTGGTGACACGCATCACACCGGACCCTATGCCACTGGGCGTCCGGCGTACACCGAGGAGGAACCATGACCACGATCGACACCGGCGTGGGAGCCGGCACGGACACCGCCCGCTCCTGGCTGGCCGCCCTGGAGGACGCCCTCGCGGCCGGCAACGCGGACGCGGCTGCGGATCTGTTCGCGGAGGAGAGCTTCTGGCGCGACTTCCTGGCGTTCACCTGGAACCTGAAGACGCTGGAGGGCCGCGAGCAGATCTGCCGGATGCTCGCGCAGACCCTGCCGCACGTCCGGCCCTCCGGATGGGAGGTCGAGGGCGAGCCCACCGAGGCGGACGGGGTGACGGAGTGCTGGGTGCGCTTCGAGACCTCCGCCGGATCCGGGTGGGGCTACCTGCGGCTGCGCGACGGGAAGGCGTGGACCCTGCTGACCACCCTGCAGGACCTGCGCGGCTTCGAGGAGCAGAAGGGGCCGCGCCGGGACCGCGGGGTGGTCCACGAGATCACCCGCGAGCGCACCACCTGGCTGGAGCGGCGCCGGGCGCGGGAGGAGGCCCTCGGCCGGACGGAGCAGCCGTACTGCCTCGTCGTCGGCGGCGGGCAGGGCGGGATCGGCCTGGCCGCGCGGCTGCAGCGTCTCGGCATCCCCACGATCGTGGTGGACAAGCACGAGAAGGCCGGGGACGCCTGGCGCAACCGCTACAAGTCCCTGCACCTGCACGACCCGGTCTGGTACGACCACATGCCCTACCTGCCGTTCCCGGACGACTGGCCGGTGTTCCCTGCCAAGGACAAGGTCGCCGACTGGCTGATGCACTACGCCGACATCATGGAGCTGAACTACTGGGCGAGGACCGAGTGCCGGTCGGCCGAGTGGGACGAGCAGACCGGGACCTGGACCGTCGTCGTGGACCGCGACGGCGAGGAGGTCGTGCTGCACCCCACCCAGCTGGTCTTCGCGCTGGGCGTCTCCGGGTACCCGAGAATCCCTGACTTCCCGGGCGCCGACGTCTTCCGGGGCGCGCAGCACCACTCCTCCGCCCACGCCGGCGGCGACGACTGGGCGGGCAAGCGGGCCGTGGTCATCGGCTCCAACAACTCCGCCCACGACATCTGCGCGGACCTCTGGGAGCACGGGGCCGAGGTCACCATGGTCCAGCGCTCCTCCACCCACATCTCCCGCAGCGAGTCGCTCATGGACCTCGTCCTGAAGCCGCTCTACTCCGAGGACGCGCTGGAGGCCGGCATCACCACGGAGAAGGCGGACATGCTGTTCGCGTCCTGGCCGTACCGGGTCCTGCCGGACGTCCAGCGGCCCGCGTTCGAGGCGATGGCCGAGCGGGACCGCGAGTTCTACGACGCGCTCGAAGCGGCCGGCTTCGACCTCGACTTCGGGGAGGACGGCTCCGGGCTGTTCCTGAAGTACCTGCGCCGCGGCTCCGGGTACTACATCGACGTGGGCGCCTCGCAGCTGATCATCGACGGGCGGGTCCAGCTGGCCACCGGCCAGGTCGACCGGCTCACGGAGGACGCGGTGGTGCTCGACGACGGGACCGAGCTGCCGGCCGACCTCGTCGTCCACGCCACCGGCTACGGGTCCATGAACGAGTGGCTCGCGGACCTGATCTCCCCGGAGGTCGCCGACCGGGTGGGCAAGTGCTGGGGCTACGGCTCCGACACCACCCGGGACCCCGGGCCCTGGGAGGGCGAGCTGCGGAACATGTGGAAGCCCACCAACGTGGAGAACCTCTGGATTCACGGCGGGAACCTGCACCAGAGCAGGCACTACTCCAAGTACCTCGCCCTGCAGCTCAAGGCCCGGATGGAGGGCCTGCCCACCCCGGTGTTCGAGCTCGAGGAGTCCCACCACCCCCGGTGATGCCGGCCCAGGCGCGTTGACGGGGCGCCGGAACGGATCGACCGTTCCGGCGCCCCGTCCGCGGGCGGGTCACTCCTCGAGCTTCCGGGCCTGTTCATCCCAGGCGGCGCGGGCGTCCCGGCCCGCGGTGGGGTGGTGGGTCTCCCGCAGGGCGCGGAGCGCGGCGGTGCGCTGCTGGGCCAGGGCCTCCGCGGCGGCCCTCGTGGCGGCGTCCTCGCGAGCCTGGGCCCGGGCGGCGGTCACGGCGTCCATGATCAGGTCCACACCCAGGGCGCCGCCCTCCAGGTAGGCGGTGCGGACCTGCCGGTCCGGGTGGTACAGGTACTGGTCGTTGACCTGGCCGAGGGCGGTGTCGAACTCGGCGTCCGTCAGGTCGGAGATCATGGCGACCACCCGGTCCAGCCGGGCGTCCAGCTGGTCGAGCAGGTCGTGCCGCCGGGCGCCGCGGCGCAGGGACCACAGCGCGCGGCCGTGCGAGCGGAGCCGGTCCACGTCCCAGTCCGCCTGCGGCACCACGGACAGGGTGCCCGTGAGGAGCCGCGGATCCCGGGAGTCCTCCGGCGGGGGCAGGGAGCGCAGGTGCCACGAGATCCAGGCCGTGCGCATGTTGGACGCCCCGGCCGCCCGGGCCTCCTCCAGGGACGTCCGCCCGGTCTGCGGGGCGGTCAGCGGCGGCCCGGCGTCGTCGTCCTCGCGCGCGTCCTGCCCGGCGGCGCGGGTCCGGCTCGCGATGAAACCGGCGCTGAGCCAGATCAGCAGGCCGACCAGGACCACGCCGAGGAGGGCCACCCCGCCGAGGAGCACGAACCGGAACAGGCCGACGGCGACCACCACGGCGACCACGACCACCACCCAGACGGCGGCTCCGCTGCTGCTCCCGGTGCTGTTCATGACGGCCCCCGAACGACCACGTGCGTGCTGGGCACCCATTCTACCGCCGCGGCCCCAGCGGCCCCGGAGGCTCAGGACCGCTGGGACAGGCCCTCGCGGAAGACCCGCTTGAGCTCGGTCAGCTCCGGGCCGTGCCCGGTGCCCTCGGTGTTGAGCGCCGGCTGGTGCGCGGCGACCCAGTGCTGCTCGAGGGCGTCGACGTCGTCCTTCGTCCCGCACTCCGCCCAGCCGAGGAGCAGGTGCTCCTGCATCCACGCCGTGAGCCGCTGCTCGTGCGCCTCGTCGAGGCCCACGCGGCCCCGCCCGTCCACGGCGGCGCCGTCCCGCCAGGACGGGTCCCCGGGCAGGAGGACGGCGAGCAGCGTGCGCCGCAGCGCGGAGGAGCGGGTGCGCCGCAGGTGCTGGCCGCTGATCCGCCGGTGGAGGTCGCGCCGGGCGCGGCCCACGTAGAGCAGCTCGGCCGTCCCCGACGAGTGGCGGAGCCGCGGCACCGCGGGCAGGTGCAGCCCGGCCGCCTCCGGGGTGGGGGAGCGGTCGGTGTCCAGCCACCAGGCGTAGACGCCGCGGGAGGGGCGGACCTCCGCCTCCAGCGGCGTGCTCAGTGGGAGCGCGGCGAGGCCGGGCTGCGTGCTCACGGATCACCACCTCCTCGGGGCGTTCTCTTCTGCAACTCTGCTTCGACTGTAGGCGCAGGACGCGGCGGTGCCCACCCCGCCCGACTCGCGCCGTTGTTTCCGGCGCCACGCTTGCCATACCTAGCGCTGCTAGGGTTCAATGCATAGCACACCTAGGTATCAGGAGGCGCAGTGCGCATCGACAAGGACCTGGTCGCCGCCTCGGCCACCCCGCTCGTGCTGGGGATCCTGGCGGACGGCGACCTGTACGGCTACGCGATCCTCAAGCGCGTCAGCGAGCTCTCCGGCGGCTCCATGCAGTGGACCGACGGCATGCTCTACCCGCTGCTGCACCGGCTCGAGCGCCTCGGCCACGTGTCCTCCTCGTGGGGCACGTCCGAGGCCGGGCGCCGGCGCAAGCACTACGCGATCACGGCCTCGGGCCGGGCCGCGCTCGCCGACCGGCAGGAGCAGTGGACGGTCGTCGCCGACGCGCTGCGGCAGGTGTGGCATTTTCGAACCTGTTTTCGGGGATAGCGGNTCGAAAAAGCAGCCGCCCGCCACGACCGAGCGGTGGGCGTGATGGAGCTGCACGCGGAGCAGGAGGCCCAGATCGGGCGGTGGCGCGGCTGGGTCCAGCGCCGCCAGGCGATCTCCCCGGCCGACGTGGACGAGCTCGAGGACCACCTGCGCGAACAGGTCGCGGACCTGAGGGCCACCGGGCTCGACGACGACGAGGCCTTCCTCGTCGCGATCAAGCGCATGGGCAACCTCGACGCCGTCTCGCACGAGTTCGCCCGCGAGCACTCCGAGCGGCTGTGGAAGCAGCTCGTGCTCCTCCCGGAGGACGCCGAGGACGCCGGCGCGCCGCCGTGGCGGGAGCTGGGCGTCGTCCTGGCGCTCGCGGTCGGGGCCGGGCTGGCGGTCAAGGCCGGCACCGCCTGGCTCGGCGACGAGGCAGTGCTGGCGCGCAACCTCGGCCTGCTCGTGCTGCCCTTCCTCGCCGGGTACTTCGCGTGGAAGCGCCGGCTCACCGCGCGCGTGGTGGCGGCGCTGCTCCTCCCGTTCGCGCTGCTGGCGGTGGTGCTCAACGTCTATCCGTTCGTCCCCGGCGGGTCCACCGAGCTGCTCGCCGCCCTGCACGCCCCGGTGGTCCTGTGGCTGCTGGCCGGGATCGCCTACACGGGCGGGAGGTGGCGCTCCGACAGCCGGCGGATGGACTTCGTCCGCTTCACCGGCGAGCTCGTGATCTACTACACGCTCCTGGCCCTGGGCGGGGCGGTGCTGGTGGGGCTCACGTTCGGGGCCCTGCAGGTCCTCGGGATCGACCTGGAGCCGGTGCTGGAGGACTGGATCCTGCCGTTCGCGGTGCCCGGTGCCCTCGTGGTTGCCGCGTGGCTGGTCGAGGCCAAGCAGAACGTCGTCGAGAACATCGCCCCGGTCCTCACCCGGGTGTTCACGCCCCTGACGATCCTGATGCTGCTGTCCCTCCTGGTGGTGCTCACGGCGGCCGGCGGGCTCGTCGACGTCGACCGCGGGCTGCTGATCCTGATGGACGCGATCCTCGTGCTGGTCCTGGCGCTGCTGCTCTACTCGATCTCCGCCCGGGACCCGCTCGAGCCGCCCGGCCTCTTCGACGGCCTGCAGCTGGTGCTCGTCGTCGCAGCCCTGGCGGTGGACGCGGTGATGCTGACCGCGATGCTGACCCGGATCGCCGAGTTCGGCTCCAGCCCCAACAAGATCGCCGCGCTCGGGCTGAACCTGCTGCTGCTGGTGCACCTGGTGCGGGCCGCCTGGCTGAGCGCCGGGTGCCTGCGGGGACGCCGGCCGTTCGTGGAGCTCGAGCGCTGGCAGACGCGCTACCTTCCGGTCTACGGCGTGTGGGCCGCGGTCGTGGTGGTGGTCTTCCCGCTGGTCTTCGCCTTCGCCTGACCGGCGGGCTGCCTGACCAGCGGGCTGCCTGACCAGCGGGCTCCGGGTTCGCACCGCGGGGCGGCTGCTGCGGGCGGAAAGGGGCCTGCGCGTCCCGGTGGCAGGGGAGTCGCCCCCCGACGACTGACCAGATGGTCCGAGGCCCGCTGCCACCAGGACGGCGGCATCATGATCGTCGTCGTGCCGGCGGCCTTGCGGCCGGTCGTCCCGACGCGATCCTCACGCGGCGGCTCAGCCCCCCGGCTGATCACCTGCGTGATGCATCAACACTAACACCGGCCTACTACCTGATCGATTCGCATTCTGTCCACAGTTGCGCCGACTTGCCCCGGAGCCCAACCCCGCAGCTGACGGCCTGCTGGTCCTCCGGTCCTGCGGTGGGAGCGACCGGTGCTCAAGCGCTCGTGCGCACGACGAGCTCCGGGGGGAGCCGGACGCTCTCCACGTCCCGGCCGTCGAGAACGTCCATCAGCATCTCGAAGCCCTGCCGGCCGATGCTGTGCATGGGGGAGCGCACGGTGGTGAGCCCCACGCTGCCAGCCAGCGGCGTGTCGTTGAACCCGACGAGGGCCATGTCCTCCGGGACCGTGACCCCCTCCCGGGCGAACACGCCGAGCGCACCGATCGCCGCGAAGTCGTTGACCGCGAACACCGCCTCGGGCAGCGGCCCGACGGCCAGGATCCGGGCGGCGGCCGCGCTGCCGGCCGGGGCGTCGAAGCCGCCGGGGACCACCCGTGCCGGGTCCACCCCGAGGCCGTGCCCGGCGAGCGCGTCCAGGAAGCCGGCGCAGCGGTCGATCGAGGTCGAGGCCCGCGGATTGCCCGCGATGAGCCCGAAGGTCCTCCGGCCGGACGCGACGAGGTGCTCCGCGACCATCCGTCCCCCGGCGTAGTCGTCGCAGGTCACGGACCGGTGCCCCGGGGACCGCCGGCTCACCAGCGTGAAGGCCACGCCGCGCTCGGCGAGCTCGTCCAGGAAGGGGTCCTCGAACAGGGCGTCGCCGAAGATCAGGCCGTCGGCACGGCGGTCCAGCAGCTTCTCCGCCTTGGCGCGGTGGGCCGCGGCGTCGTCCAGGGAGTTGGAGACCACGGTGAAGTAGCCGTGCTCGGAGGCGGCCTCGTCGATGCCCTCGTACATCGTGGCCAGGACGTAGTCCTGCAGGCGGGGCACGACGACCCCGATCATGTGCGACTTGGCCGTGCGCAGCGACGCGGCGTAGGGGTTCTTGCGGTAGCCGCGCTCCTCCGCGAGCGCGAAGATCCGCTCCGTGGTGTCCGGCGAGGCCCACTTGGAGCCGAGGCCCTTGGGGTCGTTGAGCACCCGGGAGACCGTGGAGGGATTGAGGCCCAGCTCGGCCGCCAGGGCCTTCAGCGTGACCGCCGGTCGTGCGCCCATGTCCACCTCCTCGCGGCTGTTTCCACACAGTAACGGACGTTAAATTCTCGTGAATGTGTTGCGCATCACTCTAGAGGCGCTCTATGGTCGATCCCAACATCGTACGCAATCGATTGCGGCATTCGTTTGCATAGACCGTTGACGCTCCCGCGGAGCGGGACGACCCCACGGAAGGGAGGCGGCACGTGACACACATCCAGCTGCTCGGCACTGGGGGCACCATCGCGTCCCGGGGCGGCGGGTCCACGGGCTCCGTGGCCACGGACACGGCGGCCGACCTGTCCCGCAACCAGTACGGCGAGCTCACCGTCTCCGCCCGGGACGTCCTCACCACGGGCAGCTACCGGCTCACCCTGGGAGAGCTGCGGGCGATCGCCGAGGCGGCCCGGGACGCGCTGGCCGATCCGGCCAACGACGGCGTGGTGGTCACCCACGGGACCGACACCCTGGAGGAGACGGCGTTCCTGCTGGACCTGGTGCACGGCTCCCCGAAGAGCGTGGTGCTCACCGGCGCCCAGCAGCCGGCCGACAGCCCGGCCCCGGACGGGCCCCGCAACGTCGAGGAGGCGGTGCTGGCCGCCGCCTCGCCCGAGCTGCGGGGCAGCGGCGTGCTGATCTCCTTCGACGGGACGGTCCGCTCCGCCCGCGGCGCCCGGAAGGCGCACACCACCGCGAGCAGCCCCTTCCAGGGCGGCGCCGAGGTGGCGCACATGGCCGGGTCCGGGCTCGTCGTCACGGCCAGGCCGGTCCGCCGGGATCCGCTGCCGCTGCCGCCGGCGGCCTTCGACAGCACCAGGGTCGAGATCATCACGGCCCACACCGGCGCCACCCCGGACCTCTTCGACTTCGCCGTGCGCTCCGGCGCGCAGGCCGTGGTCCTCGCCGGATCGGGCGTCGGCAACGCCGGTCCCGGCTTCGCGGAGTCGGTGGCCCGTGCGGCCGGGGCCGGCTGCGCCGTGGTACTCAGCACCCGTGCCCCGTGGGGACCCGTCGTCCCGCTCTACGGCAACGGCGGGGGCACCGACCTCGTGGCGGCCGGCGCCGTCCCCTCCGGGGACCTCAACCCGCTCCAGGCGCGCATCCTCGCCGCCCTCCTGCTCTCCCTGGGGACCTCGGCCGCCGAGTTCCCCGGGGCCTTCACCGCCCACCTCTAGAACACCACCCACCACCAGAGGAGACATCATGTCCAAGAAGATCTACGTGTCCGTCGGCATCGACGTCGACGCCGTCGGCGGCTGGCTCGGCTCCTACGGCGGCGAGGACTCCCCGGGCGACATCTCCCGCGGCCTCTTCGCCGGCGAGGTCGGCGTGCCGCGGCTGCTCCAGCTCGCCCAGCGCCGCGAGATGCCCGTCACCTGGTTCTGGCCCGGCCACTCCGTGGAGACGTTCCCGAAGGAGTTCGACGCGGTCGTCGCCGCCGGTCACGAGATCGGCGTCCACGGCTACAGCCACGAGAACCCCATCGCGATGACCCGCGAGCAGGAGACCGAGATCCTCGACTACTGCACCGACCTCATCGAGCGGCGCTCCGGGAAGAAGCCCGTCGGCTACGTGGCGCCCTGGTGGGAGTTCTCCGGGGTGACCAACGAGATCCTGCTCGATCGCGGCTTCCTCTACGACCACTCGCTCATGCACGACGACCACACCCCGTACTACGTGCGCGTCGGGGACACCTGGACCAAGATCGACTACGACGCGGCCTCGGCCAAGGAGTGGATGAAGCCCCTGGTGCGCGGCGAGGAGACCGACCTCATCGAGATCCCCGCCTCGTGGTACCTGGACGACCTCCCGCCGATGATGTTCATCAAGTCCAGCCCGAACAGCCACGGCTTCGTGTCCCCGCGGGACATCGAGCAGCTGTGGAAGGACCAGTTCGACTGGGTCTACCGGGAGATGGACTACGCGGTCTTCCCCCTCACGATCCACCCCGACGTCTGCGGCCGCCCGCAGAACCTGCTGATGCTCGAGCGCCTCTTCGACCACATCCAGGGGCACGACGGCGTGGAGTTCGCGTTCATGGAGGACGTCGCCCGCGACTTCGCCGCCCGCAGTCCCCGCACCTCCGCCTGATCCCACCGGCACGAAGGAACACCGCCATGTCCGCTCTGCGCTCGAACCCGACGCCCTCCGGCGTCGAGCCCTGGAACGTGCCCATCACCCCGAAGGTGGTCAAGCAGGTCTCGGTCGTCTGCTTCATCGCCTGGGTGGCCTCCGTCTACGACTTCACCCTCTTCGGCACGCTGCTCCCCGTGATCGCCGAGGACTTCGGCTGGTCGGTGGCCGAGTCCACCGCGATCAACACCTACGCCACGATCGGCGTGTTCCTCGTGGCCCTGGCCGTGGGCACGATCATCGACAAGATGGGCCGCAAGAAGGCGCTCATCGTGCTCATGCTCGGCGGCGCGGTGGCGTCCGGTCTCACCGGCGCCGCCATCGGCGCCGCGAGCCTGGTCATCATCCGCTCCTTCTCCGGCTTCTCCATGTCCGAGGAGGTCGTCAACGCGGTCTACCTCAACGAGATCTACAAGGAGGCCAAGAGCCGCGGCCTCATGTACTCGCTCGTCCAGGGCGGCTGGCCGGTCGGCGCGCTGGTCTCCGCGGGGCTGTCGGCCCTGACGCTCCCGCTCATCGGCTGGCGCTGGAGCTTCGTGGTCGCCGCGGTGCTGTCCCTGATCGTCGTCGGCCTGGCCCTGCGCCTGCCGGAGTCCCCGACCTTCGCCGCGATGAAGGAGGTCCGGCGGCGCCGGGCCGCCGGCGACACCACCGGTGCCCACGCGCTGGCCGACGAGCACGGCCTCGAGGAGGCGGCCCACCACGCCACCGGTGTGAAGGACGTCTTCACCCCGGAGCTGCGCCGGCACACGACCTGCCTGTCCCTGGCGTGGTTCTTCAACTGGTTCGGCATCCAGGTGTTCTCCGTCCTGGGCACCACCATCCTGGTCGAGGCCAAGGGCGTCTCCTTCGACAACGCCCTCATCATCCTGGTGCTCTCCAACGCGGTGGGCTTCGTGGGCTACGTGTTCCACGGCTGGCTGGGCGACAAGATCGGCCGCAAGCCGACCGTGGTCCTCGGCTGGATCGCCGGCGGCATCGTCAGCCTGGCGATGCTGCTGGGCCCGGGCACCTCCGGCTACATCATCCCGCTGTACGCCATGACGCTGTTCTTCCTCACCGGCCCGTACGCGGCGCTGCTGTTCTACATGGGCGAGTCCTTCCCGCCCCAGGTGCGCGGCATGGGGGCGAACGTGGCCCACGTGATGGCGCCGCTCGGCGGCATCGCCGGTTCCGGGCTGCTCACCATCCTGCTGACCGCAGGGGTGGACACGGCCACGGCGGCGATCATCACCGGCTCCGGCGGGCTGATCCTCTCGGCGCTGTGCATGGCCGGGACCCGCACCCTGAAGGACGCCCACCTGAAGACCACGGTGATCGCATGAACCGCGACGACGGACTCGAGGGAAAGGTCGCCGTCATCTCCGGCGGCGGCAGCGGGATCGGCCGGGCGCTGGCGGTGGCCTACGCCCGGGCCGGGGCGCACAGCGTCATCGGCTACCTCCCCTCGGACCCCCACGACGCGACGGACACCGTCCGCGCCGTGGAGGCCGCGGGCGGGCGCTGCACGGCCGTCCCCATGGACGTGCGCAGCTTCGAGGACACCGAGAAGCTCGCCCAGGCCGCGCTCGACGAGTTCGGCCGGCTGGACATCTCGGTGGCCGCGGTCGGCATCCTGCGCCGTGCCGCGCTCGCGGACATGACCGACCAGGCGTGGGACGACATGATGGCCGTCGACCTCTCCGGGGTGATGCGCGTCTTCCGCTCCTGCAGCACGCGGATGACCCGCGGCGGGGCGATGGTGGCGACGTCGTCGATCGCCGGCGGCGTCTACGGGTGGGAGGAGCACAGCCACTACGCGGCAGCGAAGTCCGGGCTCATCGGCCTGTGCCGCTCGCTGGCCGTGGAGCTCGCCCCCCGGAAGATCCGGGTCAACGCCGTCATCCCGGGGCTGATCGAGAGCCCCCAGTCCCTGGACCCGGTGAACTCGCTGGGCCGCGAGGGCCTCGACGCCGCGGGCTCGATCATCCCGTGGGGCCGCGTGGGCAACGTCGACGAGGCCGCGCGCACCATCCGCTTCCTCACCGGCGACGACTCGGCCTACGTCACGGGCCAGCAGCTGATCGTCGACGGCGGGCTCACCGTCCGCTGGCCGAGCTGAGCCCACCAAGAAAGGCTGACATGGAACAGCAACTGACCGGAAAGGTCGCCGTCGTCACCGGCGGCGGCAGCGGCATCGGCGCGGCGATCGCCCTGCTCTTCGCCCGGGAGGGCGCGGACGTGGCCGTGCTGGACCGCGACGAGCAGCACGCGGCGGCCGTCGCGGAGGAGAGCGGCAGCTTCGGCGGGCGCACCACGGCGATCGCCGTGGACGTCACCGACGGCGAGGCGGTGCAGCAGGCGATGGCACGGGTCGTCGAGGAGCTCGGCGGGATCGACGTCCTCGTCAGCGCCGCCGGCATCCTCGACGAGACGCCGCTGCTGGAGATGACCGAGGCGACGTTCGACAAGGTCCTGGCCGTGGACCTCAAGGGCGTCTTCCTGGCCGCGCGCTGGGCCGCGCCGCACATGGTGGAGCGCGGCGGCGGGCGGATCATCAACATCGCCTCCCAGCTGGGCATCAAGGGCGGCACCGGGCTGACGCACTACGTGGCGGCCAAGGCCGGGGTGATCGGCATGACGAAGGCCATGGCGCTGGAGCTCGCCGAGCACCACATCCTCGTCAACTCGATCGCGCCCGGTCCGGTCGTGACACCGCTGATCGAGGGACTGTCCGAGGAGTGGAAGGCCGCCAAGCAGGCCGAGCTGCCCATCGGCCGCTTCGGCCAGGCCCACGAGGTGGCGCCCACCGCGCTGCTGCTGGCCTCCTCGCCCGGCGGCGACCTCTACACCGGCCAGACGCTGGGCCCCAACAGCGGCGACGTGATGCCGTAGCCGGCCCGGGAGGAGATGTCACGATGTGCGCAGGATGCCCCGGAGGGCGTGCGGTCTCGAAGGTGACCGCCTACATCAACCTCAACGGGATGAAGCAGGCCGTCCTCGCGGAGCTGCGGCGCAGCGTGAGGCGCCGCGCGACGATCACCGTGCTCGGCGACCGGTGGGTGCTGGGCTCCCGCACGGGCGCGCAGCAGGTCTTCTCCGACGTCGAGACGCTGGCGGACGCCCTGGTCGACCAGCACCTGGTCGACCGGCGCCTGCTGCCGGACGACGGCGGCGCGGAGTTCGAGCGGATCCTCGCCGCCGGGACCCACAGCGCCCCGCCCCTGGACGCGGGGCGGCTCGTGCGGGCGCTTCTCCTCAGCGCCGACACCGTGTGAGGCTGTCAGAGGCACCCGCCGACCGAACAACCCCTGTACGACTGTCGAAGGAGACGCACATGCCGGATCTCGACCCCCTCTGGTCCCCCCTGCAGATCGGTCCCGCCGCACTGGAGAACCGCGTGGCGCTGGCTCCGATGACCCGGATCAGCGCCACGGAGGAGGGCCACGCCACCGAGCGCATGGTCTCCTACTACGAGGCCTTCGCCCGCGGCGGCTTCGGGCTGCTGATCACCGAGGGGATCTACCCCGACGCCGCCCACGGGCAGGGCTACCTGTACCAGCCCGGGATCGCCACCGACGACCAGGCCCGGGCGTGGGCCGAGGTGGTCGGCGCCGTCCACGCCGCCGGCGCGAAGATCTTCGCCCAGCTCATGCACGCGGGCTCCCAGGCCCAGGGCAACCGGTTCGTCGACTCCACGATCGGACCCTCCGCGGTGGCCCCCAAGGGCGAGCAGCTGGGCTTCTACCGCGGTGAGGGCCCGTACCCCGTGCCCGCGGAGATCACGGCGGAGCAGATGGCGGAGGTCCGGCAGGCGTTCGTGGACGCCGCGCTGCGCGCCCGCGACGCCGGGTTCGACGGCGTCGAGATCCACGGCGCCAACGGGTACCTGCTCGACCAGTTCCTCACCGACTACCTCAACCTCCGGACCGACGAGTACGGCGGTTCGCCGGAGAACCGGGTGCGGTTCGCCGCCGAGGTCTGCCGGGCCGTGCGCGACGCCGTGGGGCCGGACCTGGCGGTGGGGATCCGCATCTCCCAGGCCAAGGTCAGCGACCACGACCACCGGTGGAGCGGCGGGCCCGACGAGGCCGAGGTGATCTTCTCGACCCTGGCCGCCACCGGGATCGACTTCGTCCACACCACCGAGTACCGGGCGACCGCCCCGGCGTTCGGCGACGAGGGGCCCTCGCTCGCGGCGCTGGCCAAGCAGCACTCGGGTCTGCCGGTGATCGCCAACGGGCACCTGGACGACCCGGAGACGGCCGTGTCCATGCTGGCGGACGGCACGGCCGACGTGGTCGCCCTGGGCAAGGCGGCGCTGGCCAACCGGGACTGGCCGCAGCGGGTGCGCAGCGGCCGGCCGCTCGCCGAGCTCGACGGCAGCCTGCTCGCGCCCCTGGTTTTCGAATCGGTTTTATGGAGGTCGAGGGGGTCCCAAGGCTGAACAGGGTGGGCGGAACGGTGGCTCAACAGGCGCTCTTTCTGTCGGATCGCCTGTCTCGGGT
>NZ_AOSQ01000071.1:0-488 GCF_000349605.1 Kocuria sp. UCD-OTCP | reverse complement strand
GACCTGCGCTGGGCCCTGCGCCGCGGCGTGGACCTGATCGCCCTGTCCTTCGTGCGCGACGCCAAGGACATCGTGCGGGTGCACGAGATCATGGACGAGGAGGGCCGGCGGCTGCCGGTGATCGCCAAGATCGAGAAGCCGCAGGCGGTGGACGCCCTGCACGAGATCATCGACGCGTTCGACGGCATCATGGTGGCCCGCGGTGACCTGGGCGTGGAGCTGCCGCTGGAGCAGGTCCCGATCGTGCAGAAGCGCGCCATCGAGCTCGCCCGGCGCTGGGCCAAGCCCGTGATCGTCGCCACCCAGGTGCTCGAGTCGATGATCGACAGCCCCCGCCCCACCCGGGCCGAGGCCTCCGACTGCGCCAACGCCGTGCTCGACGGCGCCGACGCGGTCATGCTCTCCGGGGAGACCTCGGTGGGCAAGTACCCGATCGAGACGATCGAGACGATGGCCCGCATCATCGAGGCCACCGAGTCCCAGGCCCT
>NZ_AOSQ01000070.1:0-999 GCF_000349605.1 Kocuria sp. UCD-OTCP | reverse complement strand
CGTTCGCGATCACCTTCGCCGGGCGGTTCGAGAGAACCGCTCACTGATGAAAACCGCCGGGCCCCACACACCGTTTATCGGACAGTCCCCCCGGTGTGCACGTCGGCTAGATCATCAGAGGGAGGAGCGCTGGTGTGGTCGGGGAGAACACCACGATTCCACCAGTGGAGCGGACTGGTGATACCGGGCGGGACTGCCCCGGGTTTCCTTGACAGGGGTAACCAAGCCATGGGGCAGGTCAGAGAGTCAATGGAAGTCGGGGCAGTCCCGGGCTGTCCCACTGGTAGGTGGTAGTCAGGCCACGGTGGTGCCCACGGGCAGGGCTCCGGGATCAGTGGCTGTGCCGGTCCCACCGCCGATAGCCAGTTGGCGCAGCGCCATCGTCATCGGTGACCCGCCATAGACCACCACCACGATCGTGCCGGCGGCCAGCAGCGCTCCACCCTTGATCACGCCTGACCCTGATTACCGCGATGTTGGTCTCCTAGCTCACCGGGCACGGATGGGCTTCATCAGGGTCTCGGCGGCGTAGTCGCGGGTCTGGGCACAGCAGGGGCGCAGGAGTACTGTCGGAGCTCACCGCTCGGCTGCAGTTTGGGGAGACAGCGGGTTTTCAAGCCTGGTTTCTGGCACCACGGCGAAGAACCCTCGTGGCTGGTAAAGCCAGCATTTCCCGTGAGGCTCCAGGAGGTTCTTCCGATGGCCATCTACGAGTACACCACTGAGGAACGCCGACCGGTCCCCGCCCCGCAGGTGGTGCCCCGGTCCAAGGGGCGGATGGTCGTCAACTGGATCACGTCCACCGACCACAAGACGATCGGGTACATGTACCTGATTTCGTCCTTCGCGTTCTTCCTTCTCGCCGGTGTGATGGCGTTGCTGATCCGCGCCGAGCTCTTCGAGCCGGGCATGCAGATCCTGGAGACCAAGGAGCAGTACAACCAGCTGTTCACCATGCACGGCACGCTGATGCTGCTGATGTTCGGCACCCCGCTGTTC
>NZ_AOSQ01000069.1:0-1103 GCF_000349605.1 Kocuria sp. UCD-OTCP | reverse complement strand
CTCCTCTGTCCTGTCTGTCGTGAAGTCGGTCACGGCCGTCTCCTTTCGGATCAGGCCGGACCCTCACACACCGTTCTTCTTACAGTCCCAAACCGGTAGCGAGACGTGTTGAGGGAGGACGGGTAGTCGCCTGCTGCGCCGGCCGACCAGTCGCTGATGCGGCCGCGTGTCCGCCTCGGGCGCCCGAGTTTCAGCCCGCAACCATGCGATGCCCTCGTCGACGAAGAGCCCAGGAACACGACCAGGAGCCGTTCCATAGCCCAGCTGTGCGCGCGAATCTCTCATTAAACGAGAGATCGCCGCGCTGACCAGCACGGACGCACCGCAACGCGCGGGCTCAGCGACCCAGCCGATTCGCCGCGCACTCTTTCGTGGCCCTGGCAGACGCCCGTAGGCAGAGTGGGACGAGTACTTGCATCAGATGCGAGAACTCCCCTGTGACTGTTGTCCGATAAGAATGATTATGTAAAGTAAAAGACTTTATCTGCGCTCTGCGCACATCGTGAGCTTTCGGGTGATGGCCTTGGTGCTCCCCCACTTGCCCTCTGACGTGGGGTGTCTCTGATCGAGTACCTCACGGCGACGTAGCGTGTGCGGCGTGGTTGCTGCCGGGTTCGACTGGGCTGATTTGGCTTCTGACCTGCGTTTCTGTCGGTGGTGATTGCTTCGCACGCAATCTGTGTGCGAGGATCGCCATCCTCTTCTGAGCTCCGAGGATGACTCATAGGCCATGATGGCGAGAACGTGCGGTTCGTTCCTTTCGGCGGGCAATCCCCCGATCCGGACGTCTTCCTGAGCACTGTCCTGGATGGATGGGGTGTACAGCAGCGGGCGAAGGACTTCGCGCCGGCGACGATCGGCACCCGACGCCGTGTCGTGATGAGCCCGGTGGACTTCTCCCGGCGTTACCCGTGGGAATGGACTGCTAGCGGACATGCCAATCTCCCTGTAGGCGGACACGTATCTCCCTGCTGACGGACAGCTGATCTCCCTGTTCTCAGCCCCGGGGCCAGCCTCGTGTCGGTCCCCACGCAGACGTCCCTCCGGGGGTTCGCTCGAGGTCTCTGACCACCTTGAGCCACCACCCGCCGGAGGGACGCATG
>NZ_AOSQ01000068.1:0-1126 GCF_000349605.1 Kocuria sp. UCD-OTCP | reverse complement strand
GGGTGACCACGAAAAATCGTGGTCACCCGGGCCCCGGCGGGTCATCGGGTCATTCCGGGGTCAGGCGCGTCGAGCTCCGTCCGCACTGCACGCCGGGCGCTCACGCATCCCCCTCCCGGGCACCGTCCCCGTGCCGGGCCGGACCTCGGACGGGCGGGCCCCGCCGCGGTGAGCCTGACCCCATGACCACGCTGCCCGGCCGGCTCCTGACCCTTGAAGCGCTGCAGGACCTCGGCCTCTCGCCGTCCACCGTCACCCGGGCCGTCCGCCGGGGCGACCTCCTCCGGATCAGGCAGGGGGTGTACGCGACACCGTCCTGGTGGCGGGACCTGGGAGCGGAGGGACGGCTGCGGCAGATGCACGCCGCCCTGGCCCTGCGCGCCGCCAGTGCCCCGGTGTTCGGGCACTCCTCGGCGGCCCTGCTCCACGGCCTGGACCTGCTGCACCGACCGGCGGCACCGCACGTCGTCTCTCCGCCCGGCCGCGGTTCCCGGAACAACCGGACCTGCGTCCACCACTGGGCCGAGCTGCCGCCGGAGCACGTCGTCCGAGTGGGCGGGCTGCTGGCCACGTCCGTGCCCCGCACCGTGCTGGACTGCGCGTCCACCCTGCCCCTCCGCGAGGCGGTGGCGACCGCCGACCACGCCCTCCGCCGGGGCACCGAGCGCGCGGAACTCCTCGCCCTGCTCGAGCGCCGCGCCGGCGCGCCGGGGTGCCGCCGGGCCCGGCGGGTGCTCGACCTCGCCGACGGTCGCTCCGAGTCGCCCGGCGAGACGCTGACCCGGCTGGTGCTGCTTCGCGCGCGACTGCCCCGGCCGGAGCTGCAGGTGCGCATCCGGACGCCGCGCGGCCTGTATCGCGGGGACTTCGGGTGGCGGGCGCAGCGCCTGCTCCTGGAGTTCGACGGCGACACCGAGTACTACGACCACGGCCCCACCGACCGGGTCCTCGTGCAGGAGCGGCGGCGGGAGAAGGACCTCGCCAACGCCGGGTGGCGGATCCTGCGGACGGACTGGGCCACCGTGGTGCACCGGCCGGACGACCTGGTGGCTCTCGTGCGCCGGGAGCTCGCCGCGCGTGACCGCAGGATCATCGAATGACCCGCGGGGGCCCGGGTGACCACGAA
>NZ_AOSQ01000067.1:0-1252 GCF_000349605.1 Kocuria sp. UCD-OTCP | reverse complement strand
GGTGATCTGCTGGCCGGGATGTGGCACCTGGTGGTCGAGCAGATCCAGGGCGTGCCGCGGCGGTGGGTCTGGGACAACGAGTCCGGCATCGGTCGCGGGGGCCGCCCGGCCGAGGGGATGGCCGCGTTCATGGGCACGATGGCGGCGACCCTGGTGCAGCTCAAGCCCTACGACCCGGAATCCAAGGGCATCGTGGAGCGGGCCAACGGCTACCTCGAGACCTCCTTCCTTCCCGGGCGCAGTTTCGCTTCCCCGGCCGACGTCAACGCCCAGCTGCGCGGCTGGCTGGTGGCCGCCAACACCCGGCGGGTGCGGGCCATCGCCGCCCGGCCGGCGGAGCTGATCACCGCTGATCGGGCCGCGATGCTCCCCGTACCGTCGGTCGCCCCGGCCCTCGGGCACCGCACCTGGGTGCGGCTGGGCCGGGACTACTACGTGCGGGTCGCCGGCAACGACTACTCCGTGGACCCGACCGTGATCGGAGCCATGGTCGAGGTCACCGCCGACCTGCACCGGGTGGTCGTACGTCATCAGGGCCGGGTCGTGGCCGACCACCCCCGCTGCTGGGCGTCAGCGACCACGGTCACCGACCCCGCACATGTGGCCACCGCCGCGGTGCTGCGCCGGGCCTACCAGCAGCGCCCGCACCCGGGCATCGAGCCGGATCCGCTGGTACGGGATCTGGCCGACTACGACCGCGCCTTCGGGATCGAGGTCGCCTGATGGCCACCACACCGGCCGAGACGGCCAAGACCCTGGAGTACCTCACCGCCTCGCTGAAGGCACCCCGGATCCGCGAGGCCGCCACCCGCATCGCCAACACCGCCCGCACCAGCCACTGGTCCTACGAGGAGTACCTCGCCGCCGTGCTAGAGCGCGAGGTCGCCGCCCGCAACGCCTCCGGGGCCCGGCTGCGGATCACCGCTGCCGGGTTCCCGGCGATCAAGACCGCCGAGGACTTCGACTTCTCTACCCAGACGGCGATCACCCACGCCGACTACGCCGCGATGGCCTCCGGGCGGTATCTGGCCGAGGCCGGCAACATTGTGATGCTCGGGCCCCCGGGCACGGGCAAGACCCATCTGGCCACGGCCCTGGGCATCATCGCCTGCCAGCAGGGACTGATGCACGGTTCGGTGACACCTGATCTGTGGCGCTGAGAGGCGTCGATGGAAGGATGTACACCATGCCCAAGCCCTATCCCAAGGAGTTCCGCGACGACGTCGTGAACGTCGCGCGCAGCCGTGAACCC
>NZ_AOSQ01000066.1:0-1608 GCF_000349605.1 Kocuria sp. UCD-OTCP | reverse complement strand
CCCGCCTGGTGCAGGATCGCGCTGGTGCGCCACGGCACCGTGAGCCTGGCCCGGCTGCGCTCGGTGGTGCCCTCGGTGGTGCCGGCGGACGGCGACGAGGAGCTCGACAGCGCTCCCGCGCCGGGTGCGGGACCCGCGGAGCCCGGCGCCGGCCGCCCGGCGGCCTCGGGATCGCACGCCGTGAGCGAGCCCGATCCGGAGGCCGTGCCGCCCGCGGCGGAGCCCGCCGACCCGGCGGGCGCGGCCGCACCCGCGGACCGGCAGCCTCCGGCGCCCGGGCCGGCGCGGGCCGCGACGGCGCAGGGACTGGCCGCCGCGCTCGTGGCGCGCTCCGCGGCGGGCGCTCGCCCGGCCGTGGACCAGGACCGCACGCGCGTCCAGCGGCCCGGGGCGCCGGGGCAGCCGCGGCCGCTGCCGGTCGAGGAGGCCGCCCGGCTCGTGGCGCGGGGCAGCGGCGAGGCCTGAGCCCGTCCCGGGAGCGGCCCGGCGCGGCCCCGAGCAGCTCTGCGGGGCTCAGCCCCGGCCGGCGGCCAGGTGCGCCTGGCGCAGGACCTCGCTGATCCGCGGCTCGGGGACCGCGTCGTGCTCCTCCGCCCAGCCGCGCACCTGGCGCTGACCGAACCAGGTGACCTCGAGCCGGCGGAACACGCCGTGCCACCGGTGCCCGGCCAGGGCCGAGACCGCGAACCCGGCGTCCACGACGAGCCGGCACAGCAGCACGGGGAGGTGGCGCGGCTCCCGGCGGCCCGCGTCCCGCAGGATGGAGCCGGTCGTGGCGCCCTCCCAGGGCTGCAGCACGACCGGCGGCAGCGCCTCCCCGTGGCGCCCGACCCGGGAGACGAACTCGGCCAGGGCGTGCACGGACGTCACCGGGGTGGGCGCGCCGCCGTCGCCGGCCACCGAGCTCAGCGGCGAGGACGCGAAGCGGGCCAGCCGCGCGGTGGTGCGCCGGCCGGAGCCCTGCACCGAGGTCGCGCGCAGCACCGTGATCGCGGGTGCTCCGTCCTCGCCCGCCCAGTCGCGGCGCAGCTTCAGGAGCGCGCTCTCGCCCAGGGCCTTGGAGAAGGAGTAGGGGGAGAACGGTCGGACCGTGGGCGTCTCGTCGAGGACGTCGACGTCGCCCTGGACGGCCGCGGAGCTGACGTGCACGATCCGGCGCACGCTCGTGCGGCGCGCCGCGAGCGCCACGAGCACCGGCAGCAGCGCGTTCGCCCCCACGAGGGACTCCTCGTGCGTCTGGTCCGGGGCCGCCAGGCCCGCCGCGTTGACGACCACGTGGGCACCGGCGAAGGACTCGGCGAGGTAGTCGATGACGGACTCGAGCCGGCCGGCCTGCTGGAGCAGGTGGTGGACCGTGCGCGCCCCGGACCCCAGCCGCGGCGCGGAGACCGGGACCACCGTCTGGCCGTCCGCCTGCAGCCGGGCCACGGTCGCGGAACCCACGAACCCCGTCGCTCCCAGGACTGCCCACGTCGTCGATGTCACGGTGCTTCCTCTCTGCCGTTTTCGAAGGGTTTTTCGCAACACCGTGGTCTCGCGGATGCGCCGGCTCGAGCGCCGGGAGGTGCTGCGCTCCGGCGGTCGAGACGTCGACCTGGCCTCCGTGGG
>NZ_AOSQ01000065.1:0-1929 GCF_000349605.1 Kocuria sp. UCD-OTCP | reverse complement strand
TCATGGTGAGCCAAAAGAACTTCGAAAACCCGCCGCTTCGACGAGGAGGCGACCAACCTCCAGCGGCAGGGGCAGCTGGTGCTGTGGGCGCCGATGCGCGGGCAGGAAGCAGCCCAGGTGGGCTCCGCCCGTGCGCTGCGCCCGGCCGACCACGTGTTCCCGACCTACCGGGAGCACGCCGTGGCCATCGAGCGGGGCGTCGAGCCCGCCGAGCTGCTCACCGTGTTCCGCGGGCACAGCGCCGGGGGCTGGCGGCCCAGCCGGCACCACATGAACGTCTACTCCATCGTGCTCGGCTGCCAGGTCCCGCACGCCGTGGGCTACGCCATGGGCATCGACCTGGACCGGCGGACGGCCGAGGCGGAGGGCCGGGAGGCCGAGCCGGCGGCCGCGGTCGTCTACTTCGGGGACGGCACCTCCACCCAGGGCGAGGTCCACGAGGGCATGGTCTTCGCCGCGTCCTACGACGCCCCGGTGGTCTTCTTCGTGCAGAACAACCAGTGGGCCATCTCGGTGCCGTTCCGCACCCAGTCCCGCGTGCCCCTGGCCGAGCGCGCCGCGGGGTACGGCTTCGAGGGGATCCGCGTGGACGGCAACGACGTGCTCGCGGTGCTGGCGGCCTCGCGGTACGCGCTCGAGAAGGCCCGCGCCGGCCAGGGCCCGGTGCTCGTGGAGGCCGAGACCTACCGGCTCGGGGCCCACACCACCGCGGACGACCCCACCAAGTACCGCCTGCGGGAGGACGAGCAGCACTGGAGCGAGCTCGACCCGCTGCTCCGTCTCGAGGCGCACCTGCGCGAGGCCCACGGCACCGGCGACGACTTCTTCGCCGACGTCGCGGCCGACGCCCAGGCGTTCGCCGACCAGGCCCGCGCCCTCGTGCTGGCCATGGACCCGCCCGCGTTCGAGGACTTCTTCGACCGGCCCTACGCCGAGCCGCACGCCCTCGTGGAGGAGGAGCGCGCCTGGTACGCGGCCTACCAGGCGGGCTTCGCCGACACCGACACCGACACCGACGACGACGCCGGGCCGGGCCCCGCCGGACCGGACCGGGGCACGCAGGCCGCGGGGCTGACCGTGGCGGCCGACCCCGTGGCCGGGGCCCCCGACCCGCAGACCGCCGGCACCCAGGAGGACCTCGCATGAGCACCGCACCGGACCTGACGATCGCGAAGGCGGTCAACGCGGGCCTGCGCCGGGCCATGGAGGAGAACCCCCGGGTGCTGCTCATGGGCGAGGACATAGGCTCCCTCGGCGGCGTCTACCGCGTCACCGAGGGGCTCAAGGCGGACTTCGGCGCCCACCGGGTGATGGACACCCCGCTGGGGGAGGCCGGGATCGTGGGCACCGCCATCGGGCTCGCCCTGCGCGGCTACCGGCCCGTGTGCGAGATCCAGTTCGACGGCTTCTCCTTCCCGGCGTTCAACCAGATCACCACGCAGCTGGCCAAGATGCGCAACCGCACCAACGGGGACGTCACCGTCCCCGTGACGATCCGCATCCCGTACGGCGGGGTCATCGGCTCGGTGGAGCACCACTCGGAGTCCCCCGAGGCGCTGTTCGCGCACACGGCGGGGCTGCGCATCGTCACGCCGTCCAACGCCCAGGACGCCTACTGGATGACCCAGCAGGCCATCGCGTGCGAGGACCCCGTGATCGTCTTCGAGCCCAAGCGGCGGTACTGGCTCAAGGGCGCGGTGGACGTCGAGCGCCCGACCGCCGACCCGTTCTCCGCGCAGGTCGTCCGTCACGGCGAGGACGCCACCGTGGTGGCCTGGGGCCCCCTCGTGCCGGTCGCGCTCGCCGCGGCGCAGGCGGCGGAGGAGGACGGGCGCAGCGTCGAGGTGATCGACCTGCGCTCGCTGTCGCCGATCGACTTCGACACCCTCGAGGACTCCGTGTTTTCGGGTCTGTTTTTCGGTGATCGGG
>NZ_AOSQ01000064.1:0-4230 GCF_000349605.1 Kocuria sp. UCD-OTCP | reverse complement strand
CTGGATCACCGAACCGGGTCTGTGGCTGCAGTTCGACTGGGGCGAAGGCCCGAAGGTGCCCGGCGCGGACGGGGTGCCGCGGCGCACGTGGCTGTTCTGCGCCTGGCTGGCCTGGTCGAGGTATCGGGTCGTGATCCCGGTCTGGGACCAGACGCTGCCCACGCTGATCGGGTGCCTGGATGCGACCCTGGCCCTCATCGGCGGGGTGCCCACCTACGTGCTCACCGACAACCCCAGAACCGTGACCGTCGATCACGTGGCCGGGGTTCCGGTGCGCCACCCGCAGATCGTGGAAGCCGGCCGGCACTACGGCACCCAGGTGCACACCTGCGTGCCCTACGACCCCGAGTCCAAGGGCGGGTCGGAGTCCACGGTGCGCATCGCCAAGGCCGATCTGGTGCCCACCGANAAGCCGGCCGGCACTACGGCACCCAGGTGCACACCTGCGTGCCCTACGACCCCGAGTCCAAGGGCGGGTCGGAGTCCACGGTGCGCATCGCCAAGGCCGATCTGGTGCCCACCGAGGCGAACCTGCGTGAGCAGTACGCCTCCTTCGCCGCACTCGAGGCCGCCTGCGCGGCGTTCTGCACCAAGGTCAACGGGCGCACCCACCGGGAGACGGCCAAGATCCCGGAGCACGCTTTGGCCGAGGAACAACGACGGTTGCACGTGCTGCCGGCCGCCCCGCACACCACCGCCCTGGGGGTGACCCGCACGGTGGGCACCGACCAGACCATCCGGTTCGGCTCGGTGCGCTACTCCACCCCACCGGGCCTGGTCGGGGCCGAGGTGTGGGTGCGGGTCGCAGCCGAGGAGCTGGTGGTCGTCGCCGACCTCGACACCCTTCCGGTGGCCCCGGGGTGGGCGGCCGGGCGTGCCGGGCTCACCGAGGTCGCCCGCCACCGCCTCTCGACCCCGGGCAATCCGCGGATCGACCTGGCCCACTACCCCGACCACCCCCAAGACCCCACTGGTGCCCCACGCCCGCCCCGGCCACGAGCCCGCAGCGCGGCGGAGAAGGACTTCCTGGCCCTGGGCGCCGGGGCGCACACCTGGCTGATCGAGGCCTCCGCGGCCGGGGCTACCCGGATCCGGGCGAAGATGGCCGCCGCGGTTGAGCTCGCCGCCCTCATCGGGGCCGGGCCCGTGGACGCCGCCCTCGGGATCGCCGCGGCCGCCGGGCGCTTCAGCGAAGGGGATCTGACCGCGATCTGCGATCACCAGGCCACCGGGGCCACCGCCGCCGGACTCGTGGCCGCCGACGAGACCCACTCCGCCCAGCCCGGCACCGCCGCCTGGGCCACCTTCGGCGCCACCACGACAACCAGCACAACCACCACAACCGAGGAGACCGCTCGATGAACACGGCCACCACCGCCCCGGCAGCACCGCCGCTGCCCGAAGACCTCGCCGCGGTGCTCAAGCGCATGCGGATGCCCTATCTGCGCGCGGCCGCCCCCGAGGTGTTGGCCACCGCCCGTTCCCAACGGTGGGACCCCACCGAGGTACTGCGGGTGCTGCTGGCCGAAGAGGCCCGCGGGCGTGATGAGGCCACTCGGGCCGCCCGCCGCAAAGCCGCCGGACTGCCCGCCGGGAAGACCTTCGCCTCCTGGCGCGAAGCCGATTCCTCGATCCCGGTCCCGACCCAGTCGGCCCTGGCCACCCTGGAGTGGGTGGGGCGGGCGGAGAACCTCGCNCGCGGGCGTGATGAGGCCACTCGGGCCGCCCGCCGCAAAGCCGCCGGACTGCCCGCCGGGAAGACCTTCGCCTCCTGGCGCGAAGCCGATTCCTCGATCCCGGTCCCGACCCAGTCGGCCCTGGCCACCCTGGAGTGGGTGGGGCGGGCGGAGAACCTCGCGATCTCGGGGCCTTCGGGCACGGGCAAGACCCATTTCGTCGAGGCCCTGGCCCATCAGGTCATCGACGCCGGGATGCGGGTCTCCTGGTTCACCCTCGAGTCGCTGACCGCCGCGATCGGCCGCGCCGGGGCGGACGGCTCGATCGGCAAGACCATCGCCCGGATCACCCGGGCCGAGCTCATCGTCGTGGACGACATCGGGATGCTGCCCTCGGGCCAGGCCGCCGCCGAGGCCTTCTACCGCCTCGTCGATGCGACTTATGAACGCCGCAGCCTCGCGGTGACCTCGAACATCCACCCGGCCGGGTTCGACACNCGGGCCAGGCCGCCGCCGAGGCCTTCTACCGCCTCGTCGATGCGACTTATGAACGCCGCAGCCTCGCGGTGACCTCGAACATCCACCCGGCCGGGTTCGACACGATCATGCCCAAGACCCTGGCCACCGCCGCCGTGGACCGGCTCCTGCACCACGCCCACGTGATCATCACCGAGGGCACCTCGCTGCGGCTCACCGAGGCCACCGCCGGACGCGGGGTGGTCCCACTGAACTGACCGGCAGGGAGGTCAACTGACCGCGGACAGGGAGATCAGCTGTCCGCCCACGGGGAGATCACCTGACCGCCTACCGGGAAGTCCCGCTGACCGTTGACACGGCACCGGTCGATGCACCGGGCCGGGCGTGGAGATGCGCGATGGCCACCGCGCGGTCGTTGAGAGCCCGTGCCGGGGCGGCCCGGACGACCGGGGGCGGTTGTCGCCGCCGTGCTCGCCGGCGTCTGTCAACGACGGTCGAAAAGTGAGCAGTAGCGACGGTCGAAAAGTGAGCAGTAGCGACGGTCGAAAAGTGAGCAGTAGCGACGGCCCAAAAGTGAGCAGTGGATGTCGCTAGTTGGCTTGGTGGGTGGTGCTGGGCAGGGAGTCGGTGCCCAGGGTCTTGAGCCGGTAGCTGGCGCCTTTGAGGGTGTGGACCTCGGTGTGGTGGACGATGCGGTCGATCATGGCCGCGGCGATGGTGACGTCGCCGAAGACCTCGCCCCAGCGGGCGAAAGGCAAGTTGCTGGTGAGGATCAGCGAGGCCTTCTCGTAGCGGGTCGAGACGAGCTGGAAGAACAGGTTCGCGGCCTCTTGCTCGAAGGGCAGGTAGCCGACCTCGTCGATGATGATCAGCCGGTACCGGCCCAGCTTGCGCAGCTCTGCGTCCAGGCGCCCGGTGTCGTGGGCGCCCTTGAGCCGGTGGATCCAGTCCACGGCGGTGGCGTAGAGCACCCGGTGGCCCTGCTGGCAGGCGGTGATGCCCAGGGCCGTGGCCAGGTGGGTCTTGCCCGTGCCCGGGGGCCCGAGCAGCACGATGTTGCCGGCCTCGGCCAGGTACCGGCCCGAGGCCATCGCGGCGTAGTCGGTGTGGGTGATCGCCGTCTGGGCAGTGAAGTCGAAGTCCTCGGCGGTCTTGATCGCGGGGAACCCTGCGGCAGTGATCCGCAGCCGGGCCCCGGAGGCATTGCGGGCGCCGACCTCGCGCTCGAGCACGGCGGCCAGGTACTCCTCGTAGGACCAGTGCCCCGCACGGGCAGTGTCGGCGATCCGGGCGGCGGCCTCACGGATCCTCGGCGCCTTCAGCGAGGTCGTGAGGTAGTCCAGGGTCTTGGTCGTCTCAGCGGGTGTGGTGGCCATCAGGCGACCTCGATCCCGAACGCGCGGTCGTAGTCGGCCAGATCCCGCACCAGCGGATCCGGCTCGGCAACCGGGTGGGGGTGTTGTTGGTAGGCCCGGCGCAGCACCGCAGCGGTAGCCACGTGCGCCGGGTCGGTGACCGTGGTCGCTGACGCCCAGCAGCGCGCGTGCTCGGCCACGACCCGGCCCTGGTGACGCACGAGCACCCGATCCAGGTCGGCGGTGACCTCGACCATGGCCCCGATCACGGTCGGGTCCACGGAGTAGTCGTTGCCGGCGACCCGCACGTAGTAGTCCCGACCCAGCCGCACCCACCAGCGGTGCCCGATCGCCGGGGCGACCGGCGGCACAGGGAGCATCGCGGCCCGATCAGCGGCGATCAGCTCCGCCGGCCGGGCGGCGATGGCCCGCACCCGCCGGGTGTTGGCACCCACCAGCCACTGGCGCAGTTGGGCGTTGAAGTCGGCCGGGGAAGCGAAACTGCGTCCGGGCAGGAACGAGGTCTCGAGATAGCCGTTGGCCCTCTCCACGATGCCCTTGGACTCCGGGTCGTAGGGCTTGAGCTGCACCAGGGTTGCCGCCATCGTGCCCATGAACGCGGCCACCCCCTCGGCCGGGCGGCCCCCGCGACCGATGCCGGACTCGTTGTCCCAGACCCACCGCCGCGGCACGCCCTGGATCTGCTCGACCACCAGGTGCCA
>NZ_AOSQ01000063.1:0-2092 GCF_000349605.1 Kocuria sp. UCD-OTCP | reverse complement strand
GCACTGGCTGGGCGTGGACGGCATGCCGCGCCGCTACGCGGACTACCTGCCGGAGGACAACTTCACCTGGATGAACCAGATCTCCACGGTCGGGGCGATGCTCCTCGGCGTCTCGATGATCCCGTGGTTCTGGAACGTCTACACGACCTGGCGCAACGGCACCAAGGTCGAGGTCGACGACCCCTGGGGCTTCGGCGGATCGCTGGAGTGGGCCACATCCTGCCCGCCGCCGCGGCACAACTTCACCTCGCTGCCGCGCATCCGGTCCGAGCGGCCGGCGCTGGACCTGCACCACCCGGAGCTGGCCGCGGAGTCCCCGCAGCAGTCCCCGGTCGACGACGGCGCCATCGCCACGCGGAAGGGCTGAGCATGAAACTCTCCATCAAACTGTTCATCCTCATCGGGGGCTTCAGCCTCCTGGTGGCCGTGGTCTACGGCTTCCTCACGCGGTTCGACGAGCTCGTCGGGTTCCCGGCGCTGCTGGCCGTCGGCGCCATGTCCTTCATGCTGGCCGTCTACCTGTGGCTCGTGAACCGCAACACCGGTGGCGTCCTCCCCGAGGACAAGCTCGACGGCGAGATCGTCGAGTCCGCCGGCGAGTACGGACACTTCTCCCCGTGGAGCTGGTGGCCCCTGCTGCTCGGGACCGGCTGCGCCCTCGCGTTCACGGCGCTGGCCATGGGCTGGTGGATCCTCGGCCTCGCCGCCCCCCTGGCGGTGCTCGGCCTGGTCGGTCTGATCTTCGAGTACTCCCGCGGCGACCACGCCCACTGACACGGGCGGCTGAACGCCGACCGTCGACAAGGCCCCGGACACCCCAGGTGTCCGGGGCCTTTCGCGTCCCCGCGCTGCGGGCGGCCGTGGCCCGTCCCGGGGGAGACCTGAGCGGGCCACAGCGTGCTTCGGGCACGAAGCTGACGGCGGGGGAGCCGCTGCCGCGGCAGGCCCTTGAGCAGGCCGGCGACGACGCTCCGTGCGACGGGTGCCTGGTGCCCCAGGGCCCGAGGCAGAACCTCGGGTGGAGCCAGGGCCGGGTTCCCGGGAACCGGGGCCCGCTGCCGCCCGCGACCTCGACGACACGGTCCGGAGCAGCGGCCCGGTCACTCCGCCACGAGCGGCCCGGTGCGTCGTCCAGAGGCTCCGGTGCGTCGTTCAGGGGTTCCGGCGCGATCGGACGGACGATGCCGGATGGCACGTGGTGCACCGGTCGAAGGTCGAGGCGCACGACCATCCCCGGGCGGTGCACCCTGGCGACCGTCCGTACTGCGTCCTCTGCCTGGTCATGGTGCGCCTCGAGCGGCTCGGTGTTCCGCGCGGGACCGTTCTCGACGCTGACCGGGTCGTCACCGCCGCGCCGCAGGCTCCGCGATGCCAGAGGACACGGAGCGTCCTCCCGCGTCCGTCCGGTGCCGGACCAGCCCGCCGGGCCTGGGGGCCGCCGGAGACGCCTCGGAGACGCCTGTCGACGCCGGACGAATACTGAGCAGATGCGACGGTCGAAAAGTGAGCACTCGACGATTGGAGTGTGATCACTGTGGAAGATTGGGCGTTGATCCGTCGGCTGCATGCCGAGGGGGTGCCGAAGTCCCAGATCGCCTCGCGGCTGGGGATCTCGCGGAACACGGTCGCCAAGGCCGTGGCCGCCTCCCGGCCACCGCGCTACGAGAGGTCTGCGGGGCCCAACGCGTTCACCGATGTCGAGCCGGTCGTGCGGGCGCTGCTGGCCGAGCACCCGTCCATGCCGGCCACGGTGCTGGCCGAGCGGGTGGGGTGGTCGGGGTCCATCACCTGGTTCCGGGACAATCTCCGAGCCATCCGCAGCGAGTACGCCCCGCCCGATCCGGCGGACCGGTTGTCCTACCGGCCGGGGGACCAGGTCCAGTGCGATCTGTGGTTCCCGCCGGCACGGATCCCGCTGGGTGACGCTCAGCAGGGATCACCGCCGGTGCTGGTGATGGTCTGTTCCTCCTCGCGGTTCGTCACCGCGGTGATGATTCCCTCGCGCACCACCGGTGATCTGCTGGCCGGGATGTGGCACCTGGTGGTCGAGCAGATCCAGGGCGTGCCGCGGCGGTGGGTCTGGGACAACGAG